>NZ_JBGONU010000004.1:0-198300 GCF_041439295.1 Vibrio sp. 1F253
AGCATGTCACGATGCAATTAAGATTAAGCGAGCCGTTGCGCTTATTCCTCCAAGAGAAGGGGCTGCCTTCTGGGAGCGGGGTCATCCCCGAAATCTCGCAGTAGGTTGCCAGAAGTTATATGGCTCAAATAAGTATTGGAAAGAGCGGTATGGTTACCACAAACGCTCCCTCTCAGAAACAGCGATGTATCGAGTTAAACAGTTATTTGGTGGTCGTTTAAGTTTAAGAAATTACAATGCACAAGTGGGAGAAACTTACGCGATGATAAAAGCGTTGAACAAGCTCACTGGGTTAGGTATGCCTGAAACTTGCCGTATTGACTAAGAAACGCACGAAATGGGGCTGCTCTGTCTCTAAACTGAATTACGCAACAAAGCCGCTCTGCGCCGACATTCTCGTATGATTGGAATAAGGATCAGGCGGAAATTCCGTTGAATATAAGCGTAAGCAAGACTACTGTGTTGAACGGACGTCCTTGGAAGTTTGGCATTGAAGCGAACTATTACCTTGAGAAAGACGAAGAAACGCGTCCAGATTTTATGTTGAGCTTTAATATCAGCCCAGTTGTTGAAAATAAGCTGGCGTCTTTGTTTGATTAATCTCAGTGTGGAAGAGTAGAAATGAAAAAGGCTGAACGATGATCGTTCAGCCTTTTGTGTTATTGGATTGAAGCGATTCTATTAACCCCCAGCAGCCTGCATGATGAGACCACAGATGTAAGCGCCGTATGTACCTAGTGCGTAACCAAGTACCGCCATTAGGATACCTACTGGCGCCAGAGCTGGGTGGAATGCAGCTGCTACGATAGGAGCCGATGCTGCGCCGCCAACGTTAGCTTGGCTACCGACAGCCATGAAGAACAGTGGTGCACGGATAAGCTTCGCCATCACAATCATTAGAATGGCATGGATAGTTAGCCATGTGATACCAATGAAGAAGTAGCCTGGATTGTCTAAGATAGCCGTCACATCCATTTGCATACCGATGGTTGCAACTAGGATGTAGATGAACGCTGAACCAACTTTAGACGCGCCGCTGTGCTCAAGGCTGCGTGTAGATTTGAAGCATGAAGCGATGAGCGCGAACGTTGTCACCATTACGATTAACCAGAAGAAGCCTGATGTAAGGCTGTATTTCGCGAGTTCTGGAGCGTTGGTCGAGATCCAAGGTGCGATTAGGTCACTGAATAAGTGAGCTAGACCGGTAAGACCGAATGCAATTCCCGTGATCTTCATTAGATCTGTTGTGGTTGTTGGGCGAGCGTTCTCTTCTTGGTATTTAGAAACCGTCTCTTTTAGCTCTTCGATAGATGATGTGTCTGCTTTTAACCATGCATCAATCTTCTTTTGGCGACCTGCCATGATAAGTAACACGGCCATCCAAATGTTCGCACAGATAACATCAACCGTAATCATTGCAGAGAATAATTGATCATCAACCTCGAACACTTCTTTCATTGCTGCTTGGTTCGCACCGCCGCCAATCCAAGAACCAGCAACGGTTGTGAGGCCGCGCCATACGTCGCCAGATACAAGCTCAGGGTTAATTTGGTCGATGATCAAGATAGCCAGCGGGCCACCGATGATAATGCCGACAGTACCGGTTAGGAACATGATGACGGCTTTTGAACCAAGGCCAAAGATTTTACGTAGGTCTGCTGAGATGATCAGTAGAACGAGTGCGCTTGGTAATAGGTAGCGACTTGCAACGAAGTATAACTTAGAGTTTGATGCGTCGATGATGCCTAAACTGTTAAGTAGAGAAGGCACAAAGTAACAGAGCAATAGACCCGGAACGAACGAGTAGAATTTTTTCAGTGCGCTATTTTGGCTACTTTCCGTGATAAAAACACCGCCAAGAATAACAGCTAACATGCCCATTATTACTGCATCATTAGTAATCATTATTATATCTCCTTTAAGGTGAGCGCAACCGCCTCACTTTTTGAAGTGCAGGACTATACCGACAACTGGCATGCGTTACAAATTGTAACGATAGACATACTTTGAAACGTTTGTGTTAATTTTTATGGTTTGGATTTGTGAATGCGGAGCGTTAATTATTGGCGATGTGAATGCTTTAGTGGCGACTTGTGAGGCGTGTTTAGATATATGCAATGTAACTCAAACGTTAGAGGATGGTCGCTACGAATTAGAACGACGACTGAAGGGCTTAAAAGAATGCATATATACCCGCACTAACGGTGTGGTTTTTATGGAGGGGTAATGTTTTATAAATGTAAAAAGTGAATTCATTTTTGACGGGTAGCTTGAGATTGAAAATTATAACTGGATCACATAAATGTCGTGGTTCATCTGATTTAGGTTCCGTGTTTTGGCTTCATCGGTCGTGCTATTCGTATTTAGAGAATGAAAAAGCGACCCGAAAGCCGCTTTTTGAGTGGTTGTTAACCTCGAATTTGAGCTCTGCTTAGGTTTGTTCTTCCTCAAAGCCATCTGCATAGCCTTTCGGTGGCGGTGTCCAACCTCGTTCTGAGCGAGAGTGCTTGTCTGAACGGTCCTTCTTCATGTCTTCTTTCATTGCTTCTTCAAGGTGAATGAAGATTTGTCGGTAGTTGTTGTCGTAACGTGGGTTCTCTTCAGCATCAGACCAAGCTTGGTAAAGCTTTTCAGACTTACGACTTTCAACACGTTGATACGTTGATTTTTGCTGTTCGACGAAGAAAGGGTGGTGCCCTAAAGAACGTAAAGCTTCTGCGCCCATTTCGAGTGCCGAGTGGTACGTTTCTGAGACTACAGAGTCTGCACCAGCTTCTCGTAGGCGGTAACTGTGACCACGGTCGAACGCACGCGCTAAAATTTTCACTTTAGGGTAGGTGTGTTTAACGTATTTTACTAATTCAACGCTTGAGTCTTGGTTATCGATAGCGACGACAAGCATTGCCGCTTCTTCGATTCCTGCGGTATGCAATAAGTCATGACGAGTTGCATCACCAAAGTAAGATTTGATATTGATGGAGCGTAACAAATCGACTTGGTTAGCTTGGTGATCCAAAACCACAGTATTGACATCATTCGACACCAATAAGCGGTTAACGATTTGACCGAATCGGCCAATACCAGCAATGATCACCGTGCCTTTCTCTTCGATAGTATCGGCCTCTCGATCGTTAGACTTTTGCTCGTAACGAGGAAGTATCACTTTATCAAATAGAATGAATAAGCCTGGTGTTAGGAACATTGAAAGAGCAACAACCAGCGACAGAGTTTGGACTATATCAGCAGGCAATACGTGGTTTTGAGCCGAGAAGCTAAGTAGTACAAAACCAAATTCACCGGCTTGCGCCAAGCTCAACGTAAACAACCAACGGTCGCTATTTTTAATTTTGAAGATCAACGCCAATGTAAACAACACCAAGGCTTTAAGTAGCATAACACCAAGAGTGAGGCCAATGATCAAACCAAAGTCGTTGAATAGAACATCAAAGTTGATGCCCGCACCTACCGTAATGAAGAACAAGCCAAGTAGCAGCCCTTTAAACGGGTCTATATTAGACTCAAGCTCGTGGCGGAATTCACTGTTCGCCAATACCACACCCGCAAGGAAGGTTCCTAAAGCTGGTGAGAGGCCGACTAGGCTCATTAGTGCAGCAATACCAATAACCAACATCAGTGCGGTTGCAGTAAAGATTTCTCGCAAGCCTGAGCTCGCCACAAAGCGGAACAGTGGACGACTCAAGAAGTGCCCGCCGACCACAACAATCGCAATAGATGCTGTGATCACAAGGCCATAAGCCCAGCCGGGTAGGCCAGCAACAAGACTCAACTCTTCATGGTGATCAGAAGTCGAAGCGACCGCGCTTTGTGCAGCTTCGATTAATTCTGGCAATGCCAATAGAGGGATAAATGCCAGCATCGGAATGACAGCGATATCTTGGAACAGTAAGACCGAGAAAGCATTCTTGCCGCCTTCTGTCTTGGAGAGCCCTTTCTCATTAAAGGTTTGGAGAACAATCGCGGTAGATGACAGTGCGAAGATCAAACCGATAGTCAGTGCGATCGTCCAAGGTTGCCCGAAGAACAGAGCAATCCCCATGACTATGGCCGTTGTGCCACCAACTTGTAGGCCGCCGAGCCCCATCAGGCGGTTTCTCATTGCCCAAAGCATCTTCGGCTCAAGCTCAAGCCCGACCAAGAACAGCATCATTACTACACCGAATTCGGCAAAGTGTTGAATGGTCGTGGTCTCTTCACCCACTAAGCCGATGATTGGGCCAATCACCACACCGGCAATCAGGTAACCAAGCACAGAGCCGAGGCCAAGCCTTTTGGCGATAGGGACGGCGATGACTGCCGCGAGCAAATAGATAAATGCTTGTAGAAAATATCCTGTCATGATCTAACCTCTGCTCATCATTTCATCGACATAATGGTTTAGCTTTTCAGCCTTGCTTGCCTTTTTAAGATCGACTTCTCCCGCAACAAAAGCCTCTAAAAGCGATTTGTAGCTATTTACATGATCTTGAATTCGGCCTTCTTCTAACGCAGTACGTGAACCAAACAAAGCCAATGGAGCCAAGTAGTTCATGCCGCACAAAGACGCCGTTTGTTCGATTGGGTGAAGCAGTTCACGGATGGTGAAGTGGTTATAACCGTCAGTTTGATAAGCCTCTTTTTTGCCGCCAGCGGTGATACTGCATAACAAGCTCTTACCTTGCAGTTCATTACCGTCGGTGCCGTAAGCAAATCCGTATTCTAGGACGAGGTCTTGCCATTCTTTAAGAATCGCGGGTGTTGAGTACCAATATAGTGGGAACTGAAAAATGATGATGTCATGGTCCAACAGGCGTTTCTGTTCACGATCGATATTGATCTTGAAGGTCGGGTATTCAGCATAAAGATCGACACAGGTGACGCCTTCAATACGCTTGGCTTGCTCAAATAAGGGTTTGTTCGCTTCAGAGCGATGCTGAGAAGGGTGGGCGAATAGCACCAAGACTCGATTTTTCGACATATAGCCCTCTTTGTCCATTAACGAATAATATTTATTGGAATTATAGATATACAATAATAGAAGAATGGTTGAACAACAACGAATTAGCCCATACTTATCTAGTTAGATGCGCGTGTTTTTAGGGACTTAATTATATAAAACACCCGTCAATTTGAGTATTTCCGGCACACGCAGCCGATGACTGCGTAAAACTAATTATTCGCTAATAATAAAAGCGAAGAGGTGCACTTTATGTCACCGTTGAAGGCTAACGTAAATAATTCAATCACCCTACATAGAACGACAATGAATAAAGGAAAAGGTATGAGCACGGACTTGCGTCAACAATGTAATTTGCTGCTTTCTGGTCACTTCGATCCAACACCAGCACAAACCTTCGCGCAAATGGCTGAATGGTGTGAGGCACCTAATGTGAGCCATGATAGCTACGGCGATGGTGAGTTTATCGAGAGCTTCGAAAACAAAGTCGCGGAACTGCTAGGTTATGAAGCGGCTGTATTTGTGATTACTGGCACAATGAATCAACCGACAGCGTTAGAGATTGCTTGCCAAGAAAAAAGAAATCCTTTGGTGGCGATGCACGAATCCAGCCATATTATGCGCCATGAACGCCAAGGGTATCAGCTCCAGAACCGTTTCAATATACTTCCGGTTGGTAATGTATTTCGCACTTGGAATGTCGACGACTTAAAGGCTTGGCCTGATGAGATTGCCGCGGCATTGTATGAACTACCGATGCGAGAGATTGGTGGTCAGTTGCCTGAGTGGGAAGAGCTTGAAGCGATAAAGCAGTACTGCAAAGAACAATCGATTCATCTGCATATGGATGGTGCTCGTTTGTGGGAGTGTGGCGCGTATTATCAAAAGCCATACAGCGAGATCGCGAAGGGGTTCGATACAGCTTATGTTTCGCTCTATAAAGGGTTAAATGGTCTTGGGGGGTCACTCCTACTAGGTGATAAGGCTTTCGTAGCAAAAGCTTCAGCGTGGATGAAGCGTCAGGGCGGAAATGTTTATCATCGCACGCCTTACGTGGTTTCGGCAGCAATGCAGTTTGATCAACGGATCGAGTTGATGCCAGCATTGTATGAGCGTACCAAGCAAATCTATCAAATATTACAAGATTACCCGCAGTTCAAAGTGAACCCGCAGCAACCCCAAGTAAACATGCTTCACCTCTATTTACCGGTGAGTTTTGAGGATGGCATTATCCTGCGCGACAATATAGCTAAGAAGCACAAGGTTTGGATAGGAAACCCAGCGATCAGCGAACTGCCTACCCAATGTAAGATTGAATGGTATGTGGGTGATAACTTACTAAACTTGCCAGATCATAAGCTGATCGACATTCTAGACTTTATTAACGAAGAGCTGATTTAATTAACTAAGAGTTGATTTGATCGCAGAAGAGTTGAATTGATTACAGCAGAAGTGAGTTAACTGAAATGAATACAGGACATGTTTCCTGTATTCATTTTTACGCCGATAGGATAGCGGGGGCTCGTTACATGTATTGGTTGATGTACACGTCGACTAAAAACATGAATACAGGCACTGTGCTGAGAAGTCCGAAGAAGACGATTGGCACCCAGTTTTTCATTTTCTTTTTAGGTTGCTCAGTGTTGTTCATAAATTCGGCCTTAAATTAGTTGTTGTAGCTGTTTAGCTTTGTGATACTAAAAATCTACGAACATGGTATCAAATAAAATCGATGATCCCTATGCGGATTTGGCGTTTCGTGGTGTGTATCAATCACAGAAAATGTAGGCGATTCATAAGCGGTTCATAAAGACTCAATAATAATGAACCTATTAGAACAAGTATTGCCTTACTCGGCATATGAAATAAACAGCATTCAAAGATTTGGATAAGACAACATGAGAACAATAGGAAACATCATTTGGTTTCTGTTTGGTGGCGTATTTATGGGATTGGCATGGTGGTTCTTCGGACTGCTCGCATTCCTCACCATCGTTGGTATTCCATGGGGTAGAGCGTGTTTTGTAATGGGCAACTTCTCATTCTTCCCATTTGGTCAAGAAGCGATTTCACGTGATGAATTGACCAATGAAACTGACATCGGTACCAGCCCACTTGGTCTGATTGGTAACATCATTTGGTTCTTATTTGCTGGAATCTGGTTGGCGATTGGTCACATCATGTCAGCAGTAGCGTGTTTCATTACTATTATCGGTATTCCGTTTGCGATTCAGCACCTTAAGCTTGCGGTTATCTCATTGGCGCCAATCGGTAAAACGGTCGTCGACAAGCGTGAAGCAGAGGCGGCACGAGTAAGAAACTACAAGGGTTAAGACTACAGTTTAAGCCTTATATAGAACTGAAAAAGCACATCACATGATGTGCTTTTTTGTGCCTCGTTTTCGATCTAACGATGCCCCAATCTCACAAACACTCACTAGATACTAGTTCCACTAGACATTGTTGAACAAGACTTCAAGCCTAAGGGTGATGTTGGCTTCTTCGGTATGTTTCTCATAGGGCTCTCGTTCCCATTGGTAGCGCGGAATCAATTCGTAGAACAGCCATTCTTTCCAAACGTTTTCTCGGTAGGTTATCGACACCTGTGAGTATTCGTAGTGGTTATACGGCACGCTGGTTGCTGCAATCGTCGCGCTGTATTGCAGAGCTTGGTCTTGAGAAAGATAGTGATACAAAGTTAGCCCCGTACCGTACTCCCAGCCTTTAAGGTCGTCGTTATAACCTGCAAAGTTCGCCCATCGCACTAAGAAGTCATCACTCAAAGAAAGATCAAAATCGATATCGGTGATCTCGCCAGTTTCTTGCTTTTCTTGATACACACGTTGGGTCAGCCTGAATACGGCATCGGTAGTGAGAGGGTAGGTAAAGCGATAACGAGCTTCAATACGCGGACGCAGTGTCGCTTTAATATTGAAGCTACTGTAACCCTTCGCATAAGCATCGTAACGAAGGCCGAGTGCGCTCTCTAATTCCTCTGAATCTTGTGGAAAGAAATCAAAGAACTCTTCATCGCTGACAGATTCGTAGATTAATTTTAGGCGCTTACTCGCAAAGGGAAGATGTAAACGTGCGTTGAGCTTGGTTGAGTAGTCGACGTCACCACCTTCTGAGTAAATAAAATCGTTGTACCAACGGACAGACGTGCCCGCTCGAGCATCTTCGGTAATGCGGTCATCGACAAAGAAACTGTCAAACCATAATGCGGGTTGGCAAAATTTACTGTTTAGGTAGTGATAGGCTTTTTCGACAGGGGCGTCTTCTAGCGGCTGACTGTGGCACTCATTTTGTTCCTCTGCTTGAGCGGAGTGGATAACGAGTGAAGCTAATAATGAGGTGCTAACTATCCAACGACTCAATGGAACCTGTTTGTCATTCTATATATCAATAGTTTAACTATAACCAAGCGATCGCAACAATGCGACTTTTTAGTGGTGAGCAGTGAGTGATTAGTCACTACTGATTAGTGATGAGGGTAAAGATCTGAAAGGTATCGGACAGATAAAAAAACGGGCTCAGAAGGTGAGCCCGTTTGTGTTAGCTATTTGTTTTTAGCAAGAGCCGCGTGTTTCTAGCTCGAATAAATTGTCGCTAGATTACATTGCCGCTTCGAAGATCGCTGAGATTTCTTCGTGAGTCGCTTGTTTAGGGTTAGTGAAACCACAAGCGTCTTTAAGAGCGTTGTCAGACAGAGTCGGGATGTCTTCCAATTTAGCACCCAGTTGAGCAATACCTGTTGGGATGTTCACGTCATTTGCTAGTTGAACAATCGCGTTGATAGCTGCTTCTGCGCCTTGCTCTGCTGTCATACCTTCAACATTCACACCCATCGCTTTTGCAACATCACGTAGACGATCTGGACAAACTTGAGCGTTGTAACGTTGAACGTGTGGTAGCAAGATAGCGTTACATACACCGTGTGGAAGGTCGTAGAAACCACCCAGTTGGTGCGCCATTGCATGAACATAGCCAAGAGAAGCGTTGTTGAATGCCATCCCCGCCATGAACTGTGCGTAAGCCATTTGCTCGCGAGCTTCAATGTCTTCACCGTGCGCTACTGCTGTTCTTAGATGTGCTTGCACAAGTTCGATTGCTTTAATCGCAACTGCGTCTGTGATTGGCGTTGCTGCGATTGAAACGTAAGCTTCGATTGCGTGTGTCAACGCATCCATGCCTGTTGCTGCCGTTAGTGATGCAGGTTTAGCAAGCATCAACTCAGGATCGTTTACTGAGATAAGCGGTGTTGTGTGCTTATCAACGATAGCCATCTTAATGTGACGAGCTTCGTCAGTAATGATGCAGAAACGCGTCATTTCAGAAGCTGTACCTGCTGTTGTGTTGATAGCAATTAGAGGCATCATTGGCTTTTCAGACTGGTCTACGCCTTCGTAATCTGCAATTTTGCCGCCATTAGAGGCAACCAGAGCGATACCTTTTGCACAGTCATGTGGCGAACCGCCACCTAGTGAAACAACGAAATCACAATCGTTGTCAGTTAGTAACTCAAGACCATCGTTCACGTTAGTGATGGTTGGGTTTGGTTGAGTGCCGTCGAATACAACTGCGTCTACGCCACGCTGGCTAAGAAGGTCTTGTACCTGTTTAACTACGCCAATTTGGTTCAGGATCTTATCAGTAACGATCAGACCTTTTTTAAAGCCTTGAGACTGAATGCTATCAGCAGCATCCTTCAGACAGCCAGTACCCATGAAGTTGATTGTAGGGATGTAAAATGCAGTAGACATTGGAAAACTCCGTTAATTATGATTTTTAATTTCCTACATGTTGTCGGCATTCAAGTGGTCGACCATTGTTCTGGAACAACTTTGATTCCGAACTACCACTTTGTGATTATGTGTTGTGATAGGGCTCATATAGCAATCGTTTTTATGGTTTTCTTATGTGTTTATTGTCAGTAATGGAAAGCGAACGATTGATAGATTTTATAACAGAATTACGTTCCATGACCATGAAAGTAAAGGCTATTCACTCAACGTCGGTTCAAGTTCAGTTTGTGTCGATGGTTTGCGTGAGTCATCGTTAGCTTCAATTTGAGGTTGCTGAGACTCATCGGTATCTAAGGCGTCAGAGGTGTCTTCTGGTTGTTCATCATAATACTTAACAAGGAATGGGGTGAGCATGACGGATGACGGTAAGAAGTGCTTCATGGTACCTCCCGGTACTTAAGTGTATTTCTTGTATGGTATTGGTTTAATATGTGGCAAAATTTGCGATACATCATGACTTGTTGCTTGTTTTCTATAAATTCTTAGAACTATATTCAGGCTCACAAAATTGATAGTAGAATGCACATCTGGCCTTTGAGGCAACGAGAAAATAAATACAAGCACTGCTCAACCGCGCGAATAATAGGACATAAAATGAAGTACGATTGGATATTCTTTGATGCAGATGAAACTTTGTTCCACTTTGATGCTTTTCAAGGAATGAAGCTGATGTTCTCCCGTTTTGGCGTGGACTTTAGCGAACAGGATTATTCAGTTTATCAAGAGGTTAATTTGCCATTATGGGTCGATTACCAAGATGGCCGTATTACGGCGGCACAACTGAAGCACGCGCGTTTTGAAAGCTGGGCAACAAAATTAGAGACAACAACGGCAGCACTAAACAGTGCGTTTTTAGCCGCAATGGCAGACATCTGTTCTCTGCTTCCTGGTGCAAAAGAGTTGATGGAGTCGTTAAAAGGCAAAGTGAACATGGGCATCATCACCAATGGTTTCACAGAGCTGCAGTCAATCCGTTTGGAACGAACAGGAATGACAGACTACTTTGACCATGTGATCATTTCTGAGGAAGTCGGTGTCGCTAAACCAGACGCGGAAATTTTTGAGCATGCGCACAAGCTGATTGGATTGCCATCAAAGCAAAGAGTATTGATGGTCGGGGACAACCCACACTCTGATATTTTAGGTGGCTTGGATTTTGGTATTGAGACCTGTTGGTTGAACCGCCAAGAGAAAGCGACGCCAGCAGGAATTAACCCTCATTATCAGGTCAAGTCTCTGGCTGACCTGCAAGCACTTTTGTTGGCATAATTGCTAATTGCTAATTGCTAATTGCTAACTGCTTTTAGAATTTTGAGTAAATGATTGATAGCCGAGTACAGTTATGTGCTCGGCTACTTATTTTTACTCACTGCAACTTATCGATAGTGGTGTTTAAGCCTACCTTTGCTTAAGCTCGCTTTGATTACCTAATTACAATAAAGAGAAGGAAGAGGCGTGCTGAAATCTCATCGCCATAGCTGCTACGGCATTGCTGCCATTTTACTATGGAGCTGCTTAATTGCATTGTCTCGTAGTGTGTCAGAACAACTGGGCCCAATTGGTGGTGCTGCCAGTCTTTATACAGTGAGCTCACTGTTGTTAGTCTGTGTTATGGGGTTACCTAAGCTGTCGCGCTTCTCTAAATCGTATTTGATGATCGGTGGTGCCTTATTCGTTTGCTACGAAATCTTCTTGGCTCTGGCTTTAGGAATGGCAAATAGCCGACATCAAGCCTTAGAAATGGCCGTTATCAACTACCTATGGCCTGCACTAACGGTGTTGTTTGCGGTGCTGTTGAGTGACAAAAAGATAAACTGGTTGGTTTATCCAAGTATCGTCTTAGCGTTTTTTGGCGTGGCTTGGAGTATCAGCGGCGATCAGGGGCTTTCTGTCGATCAAATCGCGGCTAATATTGCAACCAACCCTAAAACCTATTCGATGGCATTCTTCGGCGCGATTATTTGGGCGGTATATTGCAATTACACCCAACGCGTTGCTAAAGGACAGAATGCGATTGTGCTTTTCTTTATCGCTACGGCGATCACTTTGTGGATCAAATACGCATTGAGTGATGAAACCGGCATGGTGATGACTTCAAGTGCTGCGATTGACTTAGTGCTTGCTGGGGCATGTATGGGGGCTGGTTACGCGCTTTGGAACACAGCGATTCTGGGGGGGAATATGGTGTTTCTTGCAACCATGTCTTACTTTACGCCAATCTTCGCGACGTTACTTTCCTCGATGATTTTGGGCTTGTCATTGACCATGACGTTTTGGCAGGGCGTATGTATGGTAACTGTTGGTTCACTGGCTTGCTGGTGGGTAACCAGAGACAAAAAGACGACGGTTAACGCGTCGGCTTCTGAAGAGGTTCAGTCTTGAACTTAAGAGAGAATGCTCTTAGCTCGCGATATTGAGGTTCAATTGAAGCTCATAAGGCATCTTAGATAGGCGTCGCTTAAGTTGGCGGCGCGTACGTTCAATATCATCGACCGCAATCGCTTGTTGGTCGTTGGTATGAATATCAACATTGATTCTTAATTCAGGACCAACCTTAGTCACACCCATTAGCTCCAAATCTTGGTCCGCATCTTTGTCCACAGCGACAACATTCTTATCTACCGCGTCACAAATATCTTTGGTTGCCGACATCATTAGCAGTTCACGCATTGCTTCACGCAACATGTCGAACGGCACTTTGATGAAGTAGAAAGACATCAGCAACATCATCATTGGATCGGCATATACCGCGTATTCAGCAAACGGAGAGTAAGCCACCAACCAAGCAACAACGAAACCTGCCGTAACTGCCACACTCAACAGCGTATCCATTTGCCACTGTTTAGACTCAGCTTGAATCAAACCTGAAGAAATACGTTTGCTCTTGTTAGCGATGTACCACCAAGCGTAACCACAACCCAATACGTTGAAAATACCAAACAGAGTTGCGATAGAAGCATCAACTTCACGACCACCTGTCATCAGAGCACCAATCGCAGAGTAAAGCGAATAACCGACCACAAGCAGAATCACAATCGCTTTAATGGCGATTACGATTGGCTCAATGATTGCTCGACCGAACGGGAACTCCCTGTCTGATGGGCGATTAATGTATTTCGAAGCAGCTAGTGACAATAAAGTTAACAGTAAACTGATAAGAGAATAGACACCGTCAAATACTATGACTAGAGAGCCAACGAGAAGACCCAACACCAATCCGCCAATCGCGAAGCCTGATGCTAAAAGGGCTGAGAACAATAGTACTCGGTTTTCGTTTTGGCTTTTCCTGTCACACATAATATTTTCCAGATGTTTTTGATAACTTCATTGTTCTAATATTGAGCTAGCTTTACAAACTTTATCTGATGACGTTTATATGTCGGTAACTCGTTTTATACTCAAGTTATTATAATTCAATAGCTTAGTGACAGACTCGGGTGTCAGTAAAGTTGACGATGACTGTTTTCTAGAGATGGTGTGCAAGTAAAATAAGATCGCTTATGATTAATAAAACCGATTGGTTGCAAGCGTTTTATCGAATTGTGTTATTTGGCTGCAGTTTCAAAGGAATGGATGAAGATGAAATTTGATGATCTCAACGATAGCGAGTTGTGGGCGATTGCTAACCCGATCATGGACAATTTGATGGACGGTTCAACCAAGGTTGACCATGCTCAACACTGCCGAGACTTTACGCAGCGCATGAAGGATATTGTGACGCCTGAGTATCTGGAAAAGGTGTGTCATCATTATCAGCACAGTAATGGCTTTTTTGCTGAACGTGAGCCTGTGGCGCTATTCAGACGCTCCGATTCCATCGCCTTTGTTTGGAAGCAAGCGTATACCATTGCGAAAGGCGAATTTGTGGCAGAAATGGTGTTAGTTGAAGAAGACGGACGTTATTTAGTGGATCACGTGATGGTCTTCTAAAGAGAGGGCTTTCTATTTGTTAGACGATTTTAAGTGTCGAGATAGAACATTATCTGACACTTTAGAAATCAAACAAGTAATCGCTGATCTGATCCGCTAACCAATTCATACCTGGGTGTTCTGCCATACCTGCCGCGGTAAACATACAGTAGTCTTCTTGAGTCAGGCCATATGTGTGCTTGATCACTGCCAGTTCTTGTTCACGCAATAAATGGCGTATTAATGGCTCAGGCATTACGCCCCATGCATCTTCTCTTAGAATCGTATCCAACATAAAATCGAAGCTAGAAAAACCAATGTATCGGCGAGAGAAGGGCTCAAGCTCAGGGTTATCTTTTTCATTGAGATAAACCATGGTCGCTTGCATCGAATTTCTTAGTACTTCATCCGACACTCTTCGCATCGCACTCAAATCATGCCCTTTCTTACATACCGACATCATTCGGATCTTGCCGAGTGGGTTGTAGATAATTCTTGGGTCGTCGACACGCTCGTAATCGACACCAAACGCAAAATCAACTTGCTGAGTTTCGACAAGATTAGCCAAGTCGCCACTAGACGCGAGAACGAAGTTGAAAGAAGTGGAAGGGTATTTGTTGTTTAGGGCGTGCGACAAACTTTGCCACATTTCATCGGGAAGGGAATCGTCGCGTGCGATCCAAATCTCGGCGTTGAATTCACCCGAAACATGTAAGCAGGTTTGCTTAATGCGTGCTGCCGTTACCAACATGCCTTCGCAATCTTTGTAGATGGCTTTGCCTGCTTCAGACAGTTCGACATGGTTACCGCTGCGAACAAACAGTTCGACATCTAACTCTTTTTCCAAGGCTTTGATCGACATGCTCAGTTTGGTTCGGTTGCATTCAAGCTGTCGAGCAGCTTCAGAGACGGATCCTAAATCAGCAACAGAACAAAAGGCTTGGACTTGAGAAAGGTTCATTTCATTTCCATATTGAGCGGGTGGCGGTGCATATTATCTGAATATTGTGCTGACTATCTTAGAAATAGTCCATCTTTGCATGATAACTCTATGACGAATTGACTAATTTGGTTTATTCTGGGGGCGTTCCGAACCTACAAGAAGTAAAGATGGAGGCCATGATGGCGAAACAATGGGACGAGTACGCACCTGATTGGGATAACGACCCCGCTACTGCTGTATTCGCACAGTCCGCATTTGACCAGTTAACACAGCTCGTTGATTTGAACGGAACCCGTGTCCTTGATTTTGGTTGTGGTACAGGATTACTCAGCCAGAAAATATCTCCTTTTGCAAAAGAGATCATCGCTCTCGATATCTCAGAAGGGATGATTGAAGAGTTAGATAAAAAAGAGCTGTCTAATGTAGAGCCCGTCGTTGATATCTTATCGCGCGGACTTGCAGCCCAACACCCAGCATTCAGAAATCAGTTTGACTTAGTGGTAGCCTCTTCGGTATGTGGCTTTATTCCGAACCTACAAGATACGGTCAGCCTTATTTATACTCTGTTAGAAAACGATGGGGTTTTTGTACACTGGGATTGGTACTTAGAAAACGACAGCGAAGATTTTGGGGTCAGCGAACAGCGCTCCCAGAATGTATTGAGCGCAGCAGGTTTTTCGATTGTTGAAGTCTCAACACCGTTTTCAATCGACACCCCACAAGGTACTTTGAAGGTTCTGATGGGTGTAGGCCGTAAACAAGTGGTTCCTCACCTATAGGTTACTTGTCTGTAGTTGACGTATCTGGAGTTGACGTATAGATAACTCCAGATAACTGCACTCACGCTTAATTGACTAAACCCACATCAACGATCTTTGGATCCGTTATGTGGGTTTTCTATTTATACGCACTTGCGTTTTAAACTAAACGGTTCAATTAAGCGGCCTAATCTCTTCTGCTCATTCTTTCCCTTCCCCAACGACAATCATCGATAAACAACCATCGTTAATTGGCAAATGGCCAATTTAAAAACTGTCTATTCACAAAATTTATAAGCTATCTATTCATAAATTACTAAGTTACAAATGGTGTTTTCCATTTTGGAAATGTAGGCTTGCATACATTTCATTAGTGGAAATGTAAGTGTGAGATATAAAATAAGCCCATAAGAATATTAAGGGTTTAATCATGAGCCACCAATCTGCGTCATCTACTTCTTCAACACTTTCAGAACAACAACAATGCTTTAGCAATATCATTTCAGATGCCAACCTGTCCCCAAAACAGAAGTCGAGCTATCTTGCCTTAGAAGCTGAAGCCAGTCTGCCGTATATGCCGGTAAGCAATGAAGTAGAGCAAGCCTTACAACAAGGTGTGCTGTGTGACATGTTTGAAGGTCACGCCCCATTTAAGCCGCGCTATGTGCTTCCTGATTATTCTAAATACTTACATCAAGGCTCCAAGTATTTAGAGCTTAGCGCGGCTACTAATTTCGACGAAGCATTGAACATGCTCACCATCCTTTATCATCACGTTCCATCAGTGACTTCAATTCCGGTTTACTTAGGCCAGTTGGACGATGTGTTGATGCCTTTTGTTGGCGGTTTGACGGATGAGCAGGTATACCAAAAGCTGAAGCTGTTCTGGATCATGCTGGATCGCACGCTGCCAGATGCCTTCATGCACGTTAATATTGGCCCTAGTGACAACATTGTATGTCGCACTATTTTACGTGTGGATGCTGAACTCAAGCAGATCGCACCTAACTTAACCTTTATGTACGACCCTGCAGTCACATCTGATGACCTGCTTCGTCATGCTGCGAGCAATATCTGTGAATGCAGCAAGCCGCACATTGCCAATTATCCTGCACACGCCGCTGCGTACGGAGATAAGCGTTTTGGCATCGTGAGTTGCTACAACTCTTTGCCTCTGGCGGGTGGTTCAAACACGCTAGTACGTATGAACCTCAAGCAAGTGGCTCTGAAATCTGAAGACAGCGTAGACTTCTTACAGCAAGTACTACCTAACTACAGCAGCATCATGATCGAATTGATGAATGCACGTAGTCGCTTCTTACATGAAGAGTCTAACTTCTTTGAAGGCTTCTTAACCAAAGAAGGCTTGATTGAAGAAGATCGCTTTGCGCCAATGTTTGGTATTTATGGTATGGCAGAAGCGGTCAACATCTTAATGGAAAAAGAAGGCAAAGCAGGGCGCTATGGTCGCGATGAGTCGGCAAACCAGCTCGGTCATCGTATTTCCGAAAAGTTGGCTGAAATCGTTGAAAGCTCGGAAGTGAAATATGGGCTGGAAGGTAAGGCTCTGTTACACGCTCAAGGTGGTATCAGCCTAGATGAAGATGTGACGCCGGGTGTACGCATCCCTTATGGAACAGAACCGGATCCAGTGTCTTACGTACGTGCGACGGCTGGTCACCACAAGTTCTACACGTCGGGTATCAGCGACATTCTGACCATCGACGAAACGGTGAAGTCCAATCCAGAAGCGATGTTCAACCTGTGCAAAGGGGCGATTCAAGCGGGTTACCGTGAGTTCACCGCTAACGTAGCATCGAACGATTTGGTTCGTGTGACAGGTTATATGATTAAGCTGTCTGACATTGCCAAATATGACGAGCAAGGTTCACGCACCAATACCACTTTCCTTGGTGCTGAAGCTGCAAAAAATACGGGCATACTAGAGCGTAAACCACGCGTAGCGAGCTTAGAGATGTCGCCGACATACGAATAGCTTTAACGTACGCATGTTATGTGTTTCTCGAATACGAACAATGTGAATTATGAAAATTTCTGATCTAACAACTCAAATGGCTAGGGTTAAAAATAATAAGACAGAAAAACAAGCGAAGGTCAGCCGTGTGCTGACCTTTTCTTGTGTTGATGGACCAGGAAATCGCTTGGTGCTGTTCCTACAGGGGTGTAATTTCGATTGCATCACTTGTCATAATCCACACACCATCAATCACTGTAACCATTGTGGAGACTGCGTGAGTGGCTGCCCGAGCAGTGCTCTGAGTCTTATTGAAGGCAAAGTGAAGTGGGATCCGTTAGCGTGTACCAACTGCGATCAGTGCGTCGATATCTGTGATCATAAGTCTAGCCCCAAAATCACCACGATGACGGTATCAGATGTGCTTGAACTGGTTAGGCACAATCAATTCTTCCTGAGCGGTATTACCGTTTCGGGTGGCGAGGCGACCATGCAATTGCCGTTTATCATCGAGCTATTTCAGGCGATCAAAAGCGATCCGCAATTGGCACACTTAACGTGTTTTATTGATAGTAATGGCTCGTTGACACAGCAAGGTTGGGATAAGGTATTACCTTACCTTGATGGTGCGATGATCGACCTAAAATCATGGCAATCTGAAACGCATCAATGGTTAGTGGGTAGAGGGAACCATCGAGTGTTTGAAACCATTAACTACTTAGCTGATAAAGGCAAATTACATGAAGTTCGGTTACTGCATATTCCTAATAAAAGTGACCTAGATATCGAGGTAGAGCAGGTCGGGTATTACTTGAAGGGTTTGCCAAGTGATGTTCGAATTCGGTTAAATGCGTTTCAACATCATGGGGTAATTGGCGAAGCTTTAGAGTGGCCTAAATGCACCGAACAACAAATGCAGAGCTTTCACGATAAGCTCTACTCAATTGTTCAAAGAGCAATGCAAACCCCTGAGGTATATACTTAGTCTCTTATCAAATTTCAGTCTTTATAAAACCAGTCTTGTTAGTTCAATCTGCTTCTAACAAAGGTCTAGGCTTCTAAAAACAAGTCACACAACCATTTGATCGCCTGATCATTCATGTTTGGCTTGTTCCATACCAAACTATACGCTACTTTTCCGTAATCAAAAGGAAGCGGCTTACTTACCAAACCTTGTGCTTGTTTGGCATGCTCAGCCCATTGTTTTGAGCAAGTGAACAAGAAAGGTGTGTGGTGACATAGCACCGCAGCCGCGCCAAAGTCCGCTACCGATATCGCCATATCTCTAGGCTTATGACATTGCACTAAGTTTTGCTCAAAGTAAGGCTTAGACAGTTCGTTATCTAAGATTCCAATGTGTTTGTAATCTAAATAGCCTTCAACCGTTAGTTCTTGCTGAGCGAGAGGGTGGTGTGCACCCATCAAACAAACCATTTCATCAGGAAGAATCGTTTCCCACACCAGCTCTTTATTATCCGTTGGGGGTTGAGAGATATCGTGTGGCAACAGGATCAAGTTGACCTTACCACTGAGCAAAGCATCGAATCCAAGTTCTTGTTTCGAATAGATATTAAGTTTGGCTTTTGGTGCAAGTTCAGTGGTGATTTTGCTGATCTTCGAGGCAAACACTTCGAAGGTACTTTCACGCATCGAAAGTGAAAAGCTGCCTTGATACTCCTGAGGAGTAAAACTCTTTTGGTGAAGTAACCCGTTCATGCTGGAAAGAATCGCGTGAACAGTGGGCGCTATTTTCAGGGCAAAGGGAGTCGGGATCAGCTTGGTGCCGTCTCGATAGAAAAGTTCGTCATTAAGGATGTCACGCAGCTGAGACAATGTCTTACTCACACTCGAAGGGCTGACAAAGAGTTGCTCTGACGTTTGAGTGACGCTGTGGGTGTTCAGCATAATATGAAGCGCAGTGAGGTGTTTAAGGCTCACTCGCGATAAATGTAAGTAATCCATACACAACTCACTCAATGCGTGACAACGGTCGGTTTAAGGTTTTATAACAGAAACTAGCGCGCTAACTTGTGATGAGCGCGCGAAAAGTGACCCGCACAGAATGCGCCTACAATCGATAGCTCACCCGCCAAACATAAAGCCGCACAAACCTCAGCTAAGGCTTGTGATTTACCGTTGCCGTGTAGCCCTAGTAAATCGAGACACGCTTTTTGGCTTGGTAGGCCAGTACCGCCACCGACTGTTCCTAACATCAAGTTAGGCAGCGTTACACTCGCGTACAAACCACCTTCTTTGTTGAGCTCCATACGAGTCATACCAATCGCAGACTCAGCAACACACGCCGCGTCTTGACCGCAAGCAATGTAGAGTGCAGCAAGTGCATTGGCATAATGAGCATTGATACCAATCGTACCGCTTAGAGCGCCACCGACTGTGGTCATTTGTCCGAACTGCACCATCTTCTCTGGTGTGGTGTGGAGGTACTTAGCGACAAGTTCAGCAGAGATATTGACCTCGGCTGTGACTTTTTTACCACGAACGCTGCGCAAGGTTTGTGTATTGGCTTTCTTATCGCCTGATAAGTTGCCATCAAGGAAAGCATGATCGGGCTTAACCGGCGTATTTTCTATGATGTACTCAAATACAGCGTTGGTCGCGATAGTTACCATATTCTGACCAGAAGCGTCTCCGGTTAGAAATTCAAACACCAAGTAAACATGGTTACCTTCGATGTTGATATTGATGTCGGTAAGTTTGCCGTGCGACGTTGTTGATTCAGCTAAGGTTTTAAATTGGTCATACTGGGTCACTGCCCATGCCACAAACTGTCCTGCTTCAACTAATCCTTGGAATGCGAAACCAGGAGTGCGTGTTACGCCTTCATTGAGCAACATTGCACTTGCACCACCACAAGCTGTGATCAGCTTTGAACCACGGTTATACGACGCGACAAGCGCCGCTTCAGTGGTTGCAAGTGGGACTAGGTAGTCGCCTTTAGCAAACAGGCCATTGACTCTTAAAGGGCCAGATATACCAACAGGGACTTTTACCGTGCCAATAAAGTGCTCTATGTTTTTCTCATAAGCCTGAATCTGGCTTTGAGTATGAGGGTCGAGCAGTTCTTGCTGCGAGTCTGCATTATCGAGAGCCGCCCAGCGACGTGTAAGGTTTTTTTCAGTCAGGTAAGGGCTCGGAGTCAGTTTATTCACTGGCTTATCAAAATGAGGCTGGAGCTTCTTTTCTAATTCGTCTGCGGAGATGTCGCCTCCTAAAATAGAAACATAGTCACGGCGATGCAGATTTAGTTTTGGCATAAATAGTATGAAGTAAAGTTTGTGCAGCAAAATTGATTTGCGCTGATTCTACCGAGTAATAAACCAGAAACAAGTGCCTGATATAATGAGTTACAGTTTGTATGGATTTAGAGCCATTTGTTAGTCAAAAAGAGGGTAACCATCAAATCGATAAATAGTAGCTCGAATCAGATATGGATATCGAGAAGGCTACCAATGGCTTCGTTTTGACGATCAACCACACTCGCACCAACACGGTTGTAATTTGCGCTCTGTGTCAGCTTTAATAACGCTTCAGTAGAGGAAGAAGCTGGTTCAGGCTCTTTCTCTTTAAACGAAATGGGTTGTTCAGGTTCTATTTGATTGAAGCTCAAATCGCTAGTTTGGAAAGTGTCGTTGGTTTTTGGAGAGTGTTTGGAGTTTTGGTTAAGCTCGATAGCGGCTTCTTCAGCCATGTTGGTTGACTGCTGAATGATGGCGTAACCAGATTGAATACCAGATATCGACATAGCAGAACCTTTTATTGACGTATGAAATGAGTCTAGGCGGACGATATTTTGAGTGCAATGGAGAACGGCTACAAATTACTAAGATCAGGTGGATTTAAGCTAAAATAGTGACATTAGTCTATTAATTGAACAACTCATTCAGTACGTTTAACTCTTCATCTGTCAAAAGAGAAGGTTGATCTGTTTCAAGGTTTTCGTCTATTTCACCTTGAAGTGCTTTCAATTGCTGCGGGTTAAGGAGCTGTATTTTCTGCTTAAATGCTTCAAATTGCTGTGTATTCATAATGAGACCTTAGTTCAAATCCATATGCTCAATAGAGCATAGCTTACTGATTCAATAAATCAAACAAGATTAAGTGAATATTAAATGAAGTTTGAAGTTTCCTAAAACTAAGACAACTATAGATCCCTTTGGTTGTTTTTTGTCCGAGGAATGTTAGGCAAAGTTATGGATGAGTCAATCAAAGTCAGCAAGTTTACATGCGTGTAAGATTTGAACGGCCCTTGTAGATAAAGGGTAGGCAAGTGGTTGCTCTACCTAGATGAGCCTTTTGGTAGAGCAATGTATAAACACACGGAGTGTTCAAAAAATGAGCAGTTTCGTTATCTTTTTGTTTTTACTGTTGTTTTGTTTTTCATCTTGAAACTTCTTTTTCAAGCGGCTTTTCAATCTTAACTTTAACTGCAAATTTTGTGGCTAAGGTATGCAGTTCTGGAAGCATTCGATAAATCAAATGTAGCTGTTGTAGAACCATTCTAACAGAGCTCTCATCCTCTTCTCTCCATTCACTTAAACGCTTATCAAGTTCAGGATCGTAAGCGTTTTTTACTTCGCATTGTTCTTGATGACAAAACAGCTGGTCGTTGAGAGCGTCGAGATGCTCGTGTATTACTCTGTGTGCGTCCAGTACCAGTTTGTGTGTTGCTTCGTCATCGATACGTGTTCTATGAGCTCCCAGAGCAGAGATATAGCTGAGTAGTGCATGATTGAGTGTTAGGAATCGGAAGCTCTCATCTTCAGATGTACGATACTTACCCGGCTCAACCAGCATGCTACTAACAGCGGCAGTCAGATTTGCATCATTGTTATGTGCACTGCGGCGTGCAATACGATAGCTAAGGCTGTCTTTTTTGCCTACACGGTATTGGCCAATGATCTGAGCGAGATAATCTTTATTGGAATCAAGCGCATCTGCCATCACCTTGTGAAGTCGTTTTGATTGCCAGTCCGGTAAGATATAGCTAACCGCTAAAACAGCGAGCGCGCTGCCAATGAAGGTATCTGCTAGTCTGGGCAATACAACTGCGTAGCCTTCCCCTAATTGATTGAAGCAAAAGAGCACAAGCAGTGTGATAAAGGCGGTCGCGAAACCGTAGTTATTGATACGGAAAGCGAAGAACATCACGCCACTGACCACAATGAATACCAGCTGACTCTCTTGAGATGGGAAAAAGGTCAACAACGGTACTCCAATCAACAAGCCTGCGACGGTGCCAATGACACGAGCCGTCAGCTTTTGTCGCGTTGCACTGTAGTTTGGTTGGCACACAAACAGTGTTGTTAGCAAAATCCAATAACCTCTTTCAATCTCAAAACCTTGAATGATCCCGTAGCCGAGCGTCAATGTGATTGCCATACGAATTGCATGACGAAACAGCATCGAGTCGGTATTCAGGTTGGCTTTGATCTTGTGCCACATTGCCGTCAAAGTATGAGGGTTGGTATCGTCCAATACGTCTTCTTCCAACTTTTCCGCATCCGGGTTACTGATATTCGAGAGCTGCTTTTCGACGGTAGCTAGGTTATTGAATAAGTAATCCAGTTGGTTGAGCAGTGATTTCCACTCGGGCTTGTTCTGTTGGTTAAGATGGTTAAGCGAAGACATTAACTCATCAAGTGCTAATACAGACTTATCGCCATGTTGGTATTCAGCTCCGACTTTCAATGAGCTCGCCACTTCTTTACAGGCTGTGGCTTGGGCTTCTAGTAGATACTTGAATCGAAACAACACATCAGAGCGTTCAAAGTGCTTTGCCAGCTCTTGATAGCGGTAGTGGGTAGAGCTCACGCGTTCATGAATGTCTTGTGCGATGAAATAGGTGTTTAGGAATCGGTCACTCGGACCATCAATGTGCCCGCGCTTAGATCGGTTAAGCAGTGTTGCTTTACACATGTTGAGTGCATTAACGGTACTGGCGTTTAACTTAGCTTCAATAATGCGATGTGGCTGAGGAATAAGGTCAGATACAGGGTAGAAGAGTTCCGCTTTTGAGCCGATGTAATTGCCGATTTGATCGAATACCGTCGCCAGGTTTTGCTGTACGGGCTGCATCGGCCAAACAATCTGCCAAATCATCGACATGAAGTAGTACCAAGCGGCGCCGGTTAAAAGTAGAAGCGGTTGAAACCAAAGGTTGGTGCTCTCATGGGCACCGAGCATGGTATAGATAGCAACAAGCAGCGAACCAAACGCGATACTGGCATATTTAGGACCAATTGCCCCAAGTATAATAAAAGAGAAGGTTGAAACGAAAAGCCCTATCGCGAACAGCCAAGGGGTGTCGAAGAGAATTTCAATAGAGAAGGCTGCAACGGCAAAACAGATAAAGGTTAGCGTGAGTGCTTTCAAACGTCCGGTAAAGCTGTCATCACTTTCAGCAAGAGCCGCAGCAATAACCCCTAAAATTAATGGTGTGATCAGTGTGTTTTGACCATAATACCAAGCAGGTACTACAACACCGAGCAGAGTGATGAGAATTAATACGCTGTAATTTATGGTTTTATTCGCCCAATAAAGGCGTAGTTTTGCTGAGAAGTCCACAGTCGCTCACTTGACACACTAAAACCATAATCCTAACAGAAATCAAGCACAAGAATTTGATACTTATCCATAATTGCCCCTAGGTGGTCATGAAAGCGTCGATAAGCAGTGAGACATTATTAATTCTCACTGCATCATGATATAAATTCAATATTCCCAATTAAAGAGCACGCTCCAATGCAGCTAAGCGCTAATAAGACTGCACAGTTTTTTATTCAAAATGAATATCATCAAGTTGAGCTTGATGGTCCACGCCTGCTGTTATCTTCAGTAGGCAGTGAAGAACGTATCCCTTTCACTATTTGGAGTGGCAAGATCGCGATAAAGCGCGGATTGTTTTGGGGATCGTTGCAGTTTTTTGCTAATCAACAAGATGGCAAACAGCGAAGCTGGTTAGTCCAAGGCCTTCCATGGGAACAATGTCGTCAATTTGCGCGCGCATCGGTTGCTGCTTATCAGAAGTGGCATGACAGACAATGTGAACAGTTGGCAGAGCACGTTCCTCAATGGGAAGATGAATTGACACGTCTTGAGCAACTTCCTGCTTTCCTACCGCATTCTAAAGTGAAGACTTGGGTCGACATGGTCAACGCAGGTCTGGAAAATATGACGATGACTCTAGAGGAAGCGGCACAGCGCATGCCAAACCGCATTGCTCGAATGCAGCCATGGTTGTCTGAAACGGAAATTCAGCAAGCCGAGAGGAATCAACAGTGGTTAGAGACAGAAAGACAAAATTGGGAAGTATTGTTTGCTCAATGTGAGTCGTCACCCCTGAACTTATCGCAACAATATGCGGTCTTGATGAATGATGATCACAACCTTATTTTAGCGGGCGCAGGCTCAGGTAAAACCAGTGTTCTCACAGCTCGCGTCGCGTATTTATTGCAAAGCCACCAAGCTCAAGCTGAAGAGTTGTTACTGCTCGCCTTTGGTCGTGAAGCCGCGGAAGAGATGAAGCAGCGCCTTAACAGCAAAATTGGCATATCAGCCGAGAAGGTGCAAGTCAGTACTTTCCACCAGTTGGGTCTAAAGATACTGAATCAAGTTGAACCCGAACGCGTGGTTATTTCTCCGATCGCACTCGATGACAACCAACGCCAAGCATGGTGCATTGATTGGTTGAAGAAGCACTGGATGACGCCGACCAACTTTAAACGTTGGCAAAAGCACTTGTCTAAATGGCCAATTGCTTATTTAACCGGTGATGATGAGCTAGGTAGTCATGTTTCAAATCTTAAATTGATTGGTTGGCTTGAAAAGCAACTTGAACAGTTGAATGCATCGGGTTTAACGAAAAAAGAAGTACAGCAACAACTGATTGATCACCGTGACTATACGCGCCTCAATAGCGAGCTTTCACTGTGTTGGCCATGCGTAACCGCTTGGCAAAAGGAATTGAAAGAACAGAATCATATCGACTTCTCAATCATGATCAGCCGAGCGACACAGTATGTCGAGAAGGGGAAATTCATTTCGCCTTGGAAGTTCATCATGATCGATGAATATCAAGATATCTCACCAGATCGTTTAGCCTTGGTTGAAGCCTTGTGCAATCAATCGAAAGCGCAGCACCAAGCTTCTATTTTTGCCGTAGGTGATGACTGGCAGTCAATTTACCAGTTCGCGGGTGCAGATGTTGATCTAACGACGGGCTTTAAAGATCGTTTTGAGAGCTCGACAATTCATCATCTAGATACGACTTATCGATTTAACAATCAGTTAGGTTCGGTTGCCAATCGCTTTGTGCAGGAAAACCCGATTCAACTACCAAAAGAGCTCAACAGCTTCAAACAACAGAAGCAGAAGTCGGTTTATAGTGCGCCAAGCAAAGAAGTTGAGAAGATACTCGATCAGATAAACAGGCAAGCAAAAGGTAAAGCGAATAAATCCGTTATGTTGCTTGGGCGAAATCATTACCACAAACCAGAGCTGTTGGAAG
The DNA here is from genome assembly GCF_041439295.1 of Vibrio sp. 1F253. NCBI lineage: Bacteria > Pseudomonadati > Pseudomonadota > Gammaproteobacteria > Vibrionales > Vibrionaceae > Vibrio > Vibrio sp. 1F253. The sequence continues at coordinate 25,872 of NZ_JBGONU010000004.1, forward strand.
ACTGGAAAAAGATCTATACCTCAATTGATATCAGCTTCATGACTTGTCACGCGAGTAAGGGTAAAGAAGCGGATTTCGTGATTATTCTTTGCGTTGATGAAGGACAGTTCCCCGCGAAGAAGAAACAATTGCACATTGATGGCGCGTTGACTGAATCTTCGGATGTGTTCCCTTATGCGGAAGAGCGTCGTTTGTTTTACGTGGCAATGACGCGAGCGAAAGAAAAAGTATGGATCACGCACAGTGGCGACGGTTCTGGTTTTGTACAAGAACTGCATGGCTCTGATTACCCTGTCGTTCGTAAAAAGTGATGTCACTTGGCGTAATTGTCTAAGACTAGATCTTCAAGCACGCTCTCTATGCTCATTAGGGCGTAAGCTATTATCATTAGCGTGCTAGCTATTCTAATTAGGGCGTAAGATATTATCATTAGGAAAAAGGCATAAAGCAGAAGGAATCAGCTATGGAACACGGCTCTATTAACTACATTGAATTTGCTGCGCGAGACATCGCCGCTACGAAGGCGTTTTTCAGCCAAGTGTTTGGTTGGATCTTTGAAGACTACGGCCCTGAGTATTCTGCTTTTGAAGGTAAAGGCTTAATGGGTGGGTTTTATTTAGCGGATCTAGCGTCCAATGCTGAAAGTGGTGCGGCGTTGATGGTTTTTTATAGCGAAGATCTTGAGCAAACCGAGTGTGAGGTGTTGGATGCTGGTGGCGAGATAAACCGTGAGATATTCAGCTTTCCCGGCGGGCGACGCTTCCATTTTAGAGAGCCAAGTGGTAATGAAATGGCTGTGTGGAGCGATAAGTAGAGAGTTAAGATTCTGGTAAATAAAAAGCCACTATGTGAAATGATCCTGTAACGTTGGATATTTCTGTTAAGCGGTAATCAAGGCCTGACTATCGAAGTCAGGCCTTTTAGTTTCACTTTATACGTTTGGTATTGTAGAACTAATAATGCATCAACCCAATTAAGGGCGAGGCAATTTAATCAAGACTAAGCAAGAATCTCTTTTGCTGTGTTTACTACGTTTTCAGTAGTGAAACCGAACATCTTGAATAGCTCGCCTGCTGGTGCAGATTCGCCGAACGTTGTCATGCCGATGATCTTGCCACCGAAGCCAACGTATTTGTACCAGAAGTCAGCGATACCAGCTTCTACTGCGATACGTGCTGTAACGTCAGATGGAAGTACAGACTCGCGGTATTCTGCGTCTTGCTTGTCGAATGCGTCAGTAGCAGGCATAGAGACTACGCGTACTTTCTTGCCTTCAGCTGTTAGTTCAGCAGCAGCGCTAACCGCTAGCTCAACTTCAGAACCAGTTGCGATAAGGATAAGCTCTGGTTTGCCTTCACAATCTTTCAGGATGTAACCACCCTTAGCGATGTTTGCCACTTGCTCAGCGTCACGGTCTTGCTGTGCAAGGTTCTGACGAGAGAAGATAAGTGCAGAAGGACCATCTTTACGTTCGATTGCCAGTTTCCAAGCAACAGCAGACTCAACTTGGTCACATGGACGCCATGTGCTCATGTTTGGAGTTAGACGTAGAGAAGCGATCTGCTCAACTGGTTGGTGAGTTGGACCATCTTCGCCTAGGCCGATCGAATCGTGCGTGTAAACTTGGATGTTCTGAGTTTTCATCAGAGCAGCCATACGCATTGCGTTACGCGCGTATTCCATGAACATTAGGAACGTTGCGCCGTATGGTACGAAACCACCGTGCAGAGCGATACCGTTCATGATAGCCGTCATACCGAATTCACGTACACCGTAGTGGATGTAGTTACCAGAGAAGTCATTTGCTTCAAGAGACTTAGAACCAGACCACATAGTTAGGTTAGAAGGCGCAAGGTCAGCAGAGCCGCCCATGAATTCAGGTAGCATAGCACCGAACGCTTCTAGAGCATTTTGAGATGCTTTACGTGATGCGATGTTTGCTGGGTTAGCTTGAAGATCAGCGATGATTGCCGATGCTTTCTCTTCCCATTCAGCAGGAAGATCACCGTTTACTCGGCGTTTGAATTCAGCTGCCAGCTCAGGGTATGCTGCTTCATAAGCTGCAAGTTTCTCGTTCCACGCTGCTTCCTTAGCTGCGCCTGCTTCTTTCGCATCCCACTCTGAGTAAACTTCCGACGGAATTTCAAAAGGACCGTGCTCCCAACCTAGTTGTTTACGAGTTGCTGCGATTTCGTCAGCGCCTAATGGTGCACCGTGACAGTCGTGCGTGCCTGCTTTGTTTGGAGAACCAAAGCCGATTACTGTTTTAGTACAAATTAGAGTCGGACGAGGATCCGCTTTAGCCGCTTCGATAGCCGCGTTGATAGCGTCAGCATCGTGACCATCAACTGCTGGGATTACGTGCCAGCCGTAAGCTTCAAAACGCTTAGGTGTATCGTCAGAGAACCAACCTTCAACTTCGCCATCGATAGAGATGCCGTTGTCATCCCAGAAAGCAACCAGCTTACCAAGACCTAGCGTACCCGCTAGAGAACATGCTTCGTGAGAGATACCTTCCATCAGACAGCCATCACCCATGAATGCATAAGTGTAGTGGTCTACGATGTCGTGGCCTTCTTTGTTGAACTGTGCCGCAAGTGCTTTCTCAGCCATCGCCATACCAACAGCGTTGGTGATGCCTTGACCTAGAGGACCTGTAGTCGTCTCGATACCTGGTGCGTAGCCGTACTCTGGGTGACCTGGAGTCTTAGAGTGCAGTTGACGGAAGTTCTTAAGATCTTCAATTGAAAGCTCGTAACCTGCTAGGTGAAGCAGAGAGTAGATCAGCATTGAGCCGTGGCCGTTAGACAGGATAAAACGGTCGCGGTCAGCCCATTCTGGGTTTGACGGGTTGTGGTTTAGGTGAGAGCGCCAAAGTACTTCAGCGATGTCAGCCATACCCATAGGTGCGCCAGGGTGACCAGAGTTTGCTTGTTGTACGCCGTCCATGCTTAGAGCACGAATAGCGTTAGCTAGATGTTTGCGGTTCATAATTGCTTCCAAAATTGATTCGAAATTAAAAATTCGTGGATAGATGTAAAAGAGGAACGAAATTCGTTCCTCTTATTTATTCGGTAGTGATTACAGCTTAGCTGCGATCATGTCTTCTAGTTTGCCTTGATCTACGGCGAAGTTGCGGATGCCTTCAGCTAGCTTCTCTACAGCCATTGGGTCTTGGTTGTGATCCCATAGGAACTCAGCGTGAGTCATTGCAGCAGGACGCTCTTTAGTACCGTTAGAGTCGATTAGCTTCTCTACTACTTCGCCTTCAGCTGCTTCTAGGTCAGCTAGAAGTTGAGGAGCGATAGTTAGACGGTCACAGCCAGCAAGTTCAAGGATCTCGCCGATGTTACGGAAGCTTGCGCCCATAACAACAGTCTTGTAACCGTGCTCTTTGTAGTAGTTGTAGATGTCTGAAACAGAGATTACGCCTGGATCTTCTGAAGCTTCGAAATCACGACCTTCTTTCGCTTTGTACCAGTCCATGATGCGACCAACGAAAGGAGAGATTAGGAATACGCCAGCTTCAGCACAAGCACGAGCTTGAGCGAAAGAGAATAGAAGCGTTAGGTTACAGTTGATGCCTTCTTTCTCTAGGATTTCAGCAGCACGGATGCCTTCCCAAGTAGAAGCCAGTTTGATAAGGATGCGGTCGTTAGTGATGCCAGCGTCGTTGTACATTTTGATAAGTTGACGAGCTTTAGCAACGCTGCCTTCCATATCGTAAGAAAGACGAGCATCTACTTCAGTAGAGATGCGGCCAGGTACAACGTTAAGGATTTCTTTACCGATGTTCACGTTAAGCATGTCACAAGTGTCTTGAACTTGTTGTGCTTTGTCGCCACTTTGCGCTTTAGCGTATTCGATAGAAGCATCGATTAGAGGTGCGTACTCAGCAATTTGAGCGGCTTTAAGAATTAGAGATGGGTTAGTTGTTGCATCTTCAGGAGTGTACTTGCTGATAGCTTCGATATCGCCAGTGTCAGCTACAACAGTTGTTAGTTTACGAAGTTGCTCTAATTTATTGCTCATTTTGATCATCCTATGTATCGCAGAACACCCCTTTAATGGGAGAGGTGTGGGCATTTGCAAGCGAACTAATGAAGTTCCTCATGGTTGTACCAGTGAGTCAAACTTACATTAATTTAAATTTTTCTTCGAACGAACATTTGCACAGAACATTTGATCGCTCGATGAGTAAATGATGTAGCCATATTTATCCGATCTAGCCCCAAAGTCAACGGTAAATAGTGCTGTATGGTGACTTCAGTCAAATATATTTCGCTCTAGTAATCATGGGGTATGCAAGCAAACGTTTAACGAACAAAGTGAGGTGAATTAATCAACACCAAAACTATGGTTATGATGCTGAGCAAATGCTCCTTGATGTTACATATGTTCGGGGTGTAAGCTTGTGTATCACTTACTGAGCTCTCCTTTATTAGGAAGTGCAGCAGGTAAAATAATTGTTAAATATTGGTTGAGTGGTATATGAGTAACAATATCCAAGATGTTTCCGAAGAAAACACTGATCTCCTAACCGAAGTCGCCGTTGCCTACTATCAAGATGGTGCGACTCAAGAAGAGATCTCTAAAAAATTCTCTATCTCTCGTGCAAAGGTTGGTCGAATGCTCAAACAAGCCCGCGATGAAGGGATTGTCGAGATCACCGTGAAATACCACCCAGTATTCAGCGCGAAGATCGAACAACGTTTGATCGAACGATTTGGTGTTAAGCGTGCACTGGTTGCATTAGACCAACCGAATGAAGAGAAGCAGCGGTTACAGGTTGCGGGCTTGGTGTCGAACTACTTAACGAGCACCCTAAAAAACGGCATGGTAGTCACGGTTGGCCAAGGTCGAAACGTATCGTCGGTTGCTCACCATACTGGCGTAATTACCCCACGTGACTGTAAATTCGTATGTGGTATCGGCGGCATTCACCCAAGAGGCGGTATGTTTAACGCCGACCATATATGCAGACAACTAGCGAAAAAGTACGGCGGATCTTCTGAAACCTTGTACGCGCCTGCTTATGCAGAGAACAAAGCACAAAAATCCGCGTTCATGGAAAACAGTACTGTTAAGCAAACACTCGATCTAGCTCGTAAGGCAGATGTTGCATTAGTGGGTATTGGTGACATGAGTGAAAACAGCTATATGGTCGACCTAGGTTGGTTTACGGCGGGAGAGGTCGTTCAATCTCGTTTACTACAAGGAGTGGTGGGTGACTTTGCGGGTTATGACTTTTTCGACGTGCATGGTAAAGCGGCAAACACAGTAATGAGTGACCGAGTCATCGGCTTAGGTTTGGAAGAGTTCCGTCCTATCGCTGAAGTAATCGCCATCGCTGCCGAGAACAGTAAGCCATTAGCTCTGTTAGGTGCACTAAGAACAGGTGTGGTTGATGTTATTGCGACTAGTGTAAGTAATGCTTTAACGGTGCTTAACTTGGATGAGCAGATGAAACATGCTGAGTTAGATGATTAGCAAAATATAAACCAGGGGAGCCCGTTTTGGCTCCCTTTTGCTCTCGCTAAAGAATAGGTTCTGACTCTTTACTCGTGATTTTAGGGAGCGAGGAGAGATACGTGCACAGTTCGTCATAAGGAATAGGACGAGAGAAGTAGTAACCTTGCATCAAGTCACATCCACATGCTTTTAGAATCGCGAAGTGTTCGTTTGATTCTACGCCTTCTGCCAGCACCACCATACCGAAATTTTTACCGATAGCGATGATGTTCTGGACCATTGTTAGTGACTGTTGATCGACTGCTATGTTTTCAATGAAACTCTTATCAATCTTAAGTTCGTCGATAGGGAGTGCTTTTAACATGCTCAATGACGAGTAGCCCGTACCGAAGTCATCTAGAGAGATCTTAATATCGTTTTCTTTGAGGGCTTCAAACAGTGGTTTCACTATAGCCACATCTTCAATGAACAAGCTTTCAGTAATCTCGAGCGTTAAACAGCTTGGTGAGAACTGATATTTCTCAAGCGTAGCGAATAGGTGTTCGGAGAACAACCTATGCGAGAATTGACGGACTGAAATATTGATCGATAATCCGATATTTTGGCTCGTTGTACGGTGTAAATGAGCAATTTGGATAACACTGGATTCAATAATAAAGGTACCAAGTTTGTGCATTAAGCCTGTGCTTTCAGCAATAGGAATAAATACATCTGGCGGGACAAAACCCAGTTCATCGTCTATCCAGCGTACCAGCGCTTCTACACCGTGGGTGCTTTTATCTGCACGAACCAATGGTTGAAAAACCATAAATAAAGCTTGTTTATCGATAGCGATACGAAGCCTTTGTTCTACTCTCATTTTGTAGAGGTGGGCGTCTTGCATTTCGGTCGTGAAAATACTGTATGAGTTTTGCTGCTGTTTCGCTTTGTACATCGAAATATCGGCAGAGCGTAACAGGCTATCTAAATCTCTTCCGTGGTCTGGGAAGCGGGCAATACCTACACTGCAACTCAACAAAAATTGAGCGCTTTCAACTTCATAAGGTTGAGAAAGTACTTCAATAATTCGTTCTGATAGTCGCTTAATTTCAGATTCACTATTCAGCGTTGTTAAAAACAAGAACTCATCACTGGATTCTCGTACCAATAGGCTGACTCTGGAGCGAAACCGCATCAAACGTAATGCAATTTGTTTGAGTACCTTGTCTCCGAAGTCATGCCCATGGGTATCATTAACACATTTGAAGTTATCGATGTCGATAAACAGCAGTGAGAATGGCTCTGACTCATCTTCAATCCACTTGCCAATATTTTTACGCATATAGGAGCGGTTGGGGAGAGAGGTTAATGGATCGTGATTGGCTTGGTAAATCAATTGGCTGCGAGTTCGTTGCTCGTTCTTGGCAATCGATTTTACTAAAAAATAGAAACCAAACTGAAGAACAACAAAAACAAAGAAAAGAGCACCGAACTCTTTTGCGAATATACCATCAACGTGTGCTAGGTCTGTACGGCCGACAACCCAAAGCTTGTAGTCTGGAATGTATTTAGCGCTAACGAGCGATGGGAAAGCGCTTTCATCGATACAGAAAGAATATGTGTATTTTCCTGTTTTCGCTTCTTTGACACTGACAGTCACTTGCTCAGAAAAGCTTTTGGTTATGCGATCCATTAGATCGTTATCGACCGGTTTTAAATAAGCGTCTAGCGACTCGATATCGCTAGAAAAAAACTGACGATAGTTGTCGGTTCTAAGTAGAGTTAACGTGTTGTAATTGCCTGCGTGCGCATTGTTTTCAAACAAAATTGTGCTGTCTAAGCGTAAACCTGCGGTCATGACTGCATCAACGTTCTTGCCATCGAGAGAAATGGATTTTCTCATTGGGATCACGAGGCTGTTAAGAGAATCATGGAAATAGGTGCGCCCCAAAACCATTTTATTACTCGATATAGCCTCTAGAAATGAGTCTTTGGTGTATGGGAGATCCAGTAAGTTAAATTGGTCAGACAGCTGTAGGTTTGAGCTGATTGACAGGTAATCCCCTTGAGGATTTAGTAACCCGAAAGCGGCTATTGCAGGATGAGTATCAAGCAGTATATCTAATATTGGTCGAATTTGAATCGAAGCCGTTCGGGTAAAGTCGGACTGCTGAGCAAGTTGATGCCCAACCACTTCAAGCAGTGCTTCTTGGCTAGTTAATAGAGAGTTTACTGAGCTAGAGAAGATCTCGACTTGGATATGTTGTTGCTTGGTAAAGTCATCTCTGTTTGATTGCCACTTGGTTATGCCAAAGGCGCTGAAAAGTATCAGGGTAAGCAGCACGATCATAGCGTACAGCGACCAGATATTTTTCTTAAATAGAGCCATGAGATGCCTTTTGTTGGTGACTACTTTTAACAGACTGCAAGTGACAACGTTTATATCGCCAGTGTGATTAATACAACGAGGCATAAAACATCAGAGATGAATATATCAATGATTAAATAGTGTAACGGCTACGAACAGAGATTCTTGAATGAAATATTAACACTCATAAACGTGCTGACAATTAACTCATGATTAATCACAGTTTTTGTTAGAAACCGGATGGCTCTACACATAGGTAGTGTTAACTCTGTCACTACCTAGGTGTCTTCAAGTGACTACGTCTTCAAGTTACAACCGTGTTAAACGCTTGAGTTAATAAGTGCCTAGCTGATTGAGCAATAAGATGCTTAAGTGTCATGGGCTTCAGCCATAACCTTTAGTAAGCTCCGTATGCATGCGCAGTATATTCTAACAGTATCATTAAGCGAAGCTGAATTACTTTTTAGTTACGGCAATAGGTAGTTTTTCATTTGCGCCCCATTCAGTCCATGAGCCATCGTAAACGCCCATATCACTTGAATAACCAGCCAGTTTAGCGGCTAATAAAATGATGCAAGCCGTCACACCAGAGCCACAGCTAAAGAACATAGGTTGAGAGGGGGTTAAGTTTAGAGTCGAGAAAATGTCAACTAACTCTTCTTGAGGTTTCAATTTACCTGCATTTAAGACTTGTGCGAACGGCAAGCAAACTGAGTTTGGGATGTGGCCACTACGTAAGCCTTCACGTGGTTCTGGAACTTCTGAATCGAAGCGAGCTTGAGAACGTGCATCCAGAATGTTTGCACTTTTGTCATCGGAGTAGTTTTGGATTTGCTGAGCATTTACAAAGTGGTTGTCTTGAATTTGGCCTTCAAAATTGCCCGCTTTGACTTCGGTGCGATAGTCAGTCTCTGTCGCGTAACCGGCTTTTATCCAAGCAGGTAAACCGCCATCTAAGATGTATACGTTGTTATGTCCCATTGCCATAAACATCCACCATGCGCGAGGCGAGGCAAAAGTTCCTGAGTTATCGTAAACCACTATCGTACTGTCTTGATTGATACCAATTTCTTGTGCGCGTGTATTGAAGTGTTTTTCGGTCGGGAACATGTGAGGGAGTAGAGTGTGCTTGTTACAAAAGTTTTTGTCGTAGTCGAAACGAATCGCACTAGGTATCATTTGTCCTTTGATCTTTTCTGACTCACTTGGGATCTGAAATTCGATACTGGCGTCGAGGATTACAATGTTGTCTTCTTCTAGCAAACGTTGTTGAAGTTGTTCTGGTGAAATGAGTGGCTGATTCATTCTTCTTATATCCATTCTTGTTGTTATATCGGCGACTAAGGCGCAGCCCGGCAGTGGATGAACTGATAGCTGCTTTGTCCGGTTATTTGATTGTTTAATGTATCAAGCACGACCACAGAATCAAGAGGGCAGTCTGTTGTTGGTGGAATGGAAACGCGAAATATTTCGTTGTCTTGAGTTTCAACCGTGAGGTAGCGCCTATGTCCGTCTAGGGATTGAGTGAGCGTATTGGAGATGACTCTGGCTTCAATGCGTTCTCCGGTAGAAGATGTCATCGGGAAATAGGTGAGAAATAAAAGTAGCCCAATACCAATCGATAATATAACGAATCCCATTTTCAACTGTTTCATAAAGTAAGCCTTTGAAAGTCATCTTTAAAAGATAAGACAGGCTTTCGATAAAGTGAACATAACCAGTACTGAAAATTGAAATAGCGCCCAAATAAAAAGGTGAGCCTCATTGCTCACCTTTATGCATTGTTATTCGACTTTCGACTTCGAGACTGCTGTCTAACTCCAACTAAATTTAGTTATTGTTAAACTGAACTCAGCGCTTTTCATTCCTTTACGTTTACCAAGTGATTTGTGATCCGTCACTTGCAACGACTTGTTGCAGCGGCGCTTGACCATCATAAAACCAGATCTCAATTAACAGAATATCTTCGCTTAGCGGCGCCGAAAAGTTGGACGTAAATGTACCGTTGTCTAAAGGGCCTCCAATGACCTTACTTGAATAATCAGGCTTGTAAGTTGAGTCTGTCCTTGTGGTAAATCGACTATATACGGATACGAACGAACGATCGGTTGAGATGTGGCTGATATCAATATTGAGGTCGAATTGATCTACAGAGTTATAATCGAAACCATCAGGTATTACGAGCTCATCCATTTTGTACGCTTGCGGGCCGTTGGAGATAACCGCATTAACTGGTGTCGGTGCCGGATTTATAGCGACGGTGGCTGGTGATGAGACCACTAATGGTGATGTAACTGGCGCTGACGCCACTGGTGTTGACGTCGCTGGTGTTGACGTCGCTGGTGTTGACGTCGCTGGTGTTGACGTCACTGGTGTTGACGTCACTGGTGTTGACGTCACTGGTGTTGATGTCACAGGTGCTGTCACCGCTGGTGTTGAAGGCGATGGGTTAGGAGTTGATGCTCCTCCATCGCCGCCTCCGCCACCACACCCTACCAACGTTAGTGATGCGATTAGTAATGGAATACGTATTGACTGCGACTGAGCCGTATTTTTCTTAAGTGCAGCATTCGACAGACTAGATAAGATAGCATTGTTAAAGTTCCGGCGACCGTTTGTTACTGTCTGTTTAATTGGCATATTCATAATCATTCTCCTAAGGCAAGTAACATTGGTCAGCGGCAGGTGTTTGGAACCAATCGGTGGATTGAGTACCACCGGATTCAGCAAAGTTCGCAAAGTTTGGATAGGCGGTGACGATATCTACATATTCCAGTGGCCATTGCCATTCCGTGTCTGAAGTAATCAGCAGTGCCCAAGGGTGGTTGTCTGCGGTTTTGAAATATTTGCCTGTTGATGGATTGCTGTCATCAACGCCTAGTCCTGTTTCAAAGAGATTAGCGGTATCAAATGCCTCGGTTGGAGCTTGGTCTGGCAAATGCACCTCCCAGCTGCGCCCTGGATGTAGAGGTAGGTTTTCACCATGATAATACCCAGGCGTTGCGAAGATGAACGGGTCGTAAGGCATGTCAGTCCAACTGTCAGTACTCACTCCATCGCCAGCTAAAGTAATCCCGATTTGGAAAGCGAATTGCTCATCTTCTTTACAAGAGCTGATGGTGCGGTAGAAGGTACAACTAGTACTGATTTTCTCTGTAAGGTCGTTAGCAATAACAAAGATTGCCTCGCTACGTCCTTGCTCCAAGTCTAAATCAGTGAACACACCATTGTGCTTCATGTAAGAGCTTCCGCTACTCACTAAGCTTGGGTCTAGATTAGGAAGTCGAACCGCAAAACCATTTCTGTACGAAGCACCTACTGCAGCAAGACGTCCATCGATGGTGGATTTAACCACTTTTCCGTCTTTTAAGATCTCTGTGATGCGATACATAATCACAGCATCATTCATGTCGTAATCAGCTTTATAAGGCCAGTTATCTTCGTACGCGAGCGTTGCGTAGCCAGAAGCACTCGGGAAGTAACGAGCAGTGGCGCCATTATTAAGAACATCGACTTGAATATCGACCACCTCACCAGAGGTAGAGCCGCCAAAGTAGCTTAGGTTGGTTTGTTGACTAAATCTAAATCGAGCCCAAGTTGTTCCCGTTAATGCGTTGATATCGACATTAAGGAACAGGTCATTCTCGCCCGCATCCAGTTGGTAATCGGTAAATACTTGCTCATTAGCGCCGTCGAAGCTGCCATCTTGGTTCCAGTCGATCCAAGCTGAGAGGTAACCGGTTGTTGAAGCTTCAATCACCACTTTTGAATCAAGCCCGGCTTCAAGCGCAGTAACAAAACCGATACCACCGTTTGCCCACTCATCATCAATGCCAACACTTTCATCAGATTGCGGTGTAACGTAACCATCCAAGTCAGCATCTGGTGGTGTTGTACCCAACCAAGTGATGCCATCAAGCTCATGTCGTGGACCATTGCTCGCCAGTAACGTTAGGTAGCTGTCTGGAGCATCACCGAAGTCGATGTTGGAGTCTTCATCAACAACAGGTGCATTAGCACAACGAGCACCATCGTTTTGACCAGAAGCTGGGCCATTCGAAACAAATTCAACGGCTGGAACAATACCTGCCGCGATATTGGCAGCGTTGTCTGGAGACAGATTGATACGGTAGATTTTCCCGTCTTGATTTCGAGATACGTAGTAATAGCCGTTTACATCAAAATAACCCGCTCCGAATGTACCTAACTCACCAGTATCACCGATGTAAGTTTCGGCACCGGTTGTAGGATTGAAGCTGTATAAGCCTCCGGAGTTATTATCGATACCATATAAAGAACCATCACTTGGGTGGAAAGCGAAATCAGTCAGTTTTACGGTTGCCGGGCTACCAGCTATTTTGTTAACTGTAACAGTTGCGTTTGGGTCGGCGTCTAACGGCGATAGATCAACGGTGAATAAGCCTTTTCCTGTACGGTAAAGGTAATACACATGGTCATAGACATCGCCGACATAGAAAGTGTGATCGGTTGGTAATCCACTGGTATTGATCACTTCTGCTTGGAAATCCTGTCCAAGGCGCACCAAGCGTTTGTTGGTAGTGTCATAGCCATAAATATATCTGTCTTGAAAGTCGAAACCAACACCATTGATATTGGCGTTCATGCCCGTATCGTCTTCTAACAGGGTGGTTGAGCCTGTCACTAGGTTCACGCCCCAAACTTGTACGGGTGTCGATTGGAATAGGTAAGCCTGGCTCGGACAGGTATCGAATGGCGCTGCGTTGGCGACCAAAGGCGCACTTAATAGCAAACTTAACGTTGTAATTCTCATATCTACATCCTTGTCATAGAAGGTCTAGATACTTTTACAAGTTACGCGCCACTTTTAAGTTGTTGATTTTTATTGTTTATATTCTAAATTGCTGAGATGTGCAATATATTCTCAAAATGAGAGTTCAAATGAAACTAATCTTTTATAGATCACTTCAAATTGATAAATTGATAAATCGATTTGAGAAGCTGATGTTGAGACCTAAAAAAGCCCTGACTTTTAGTCAAGGCTTAGGTTGTCGATTAGAGGGGGATATGCTTAGTCTACCCGCACACCGAGCAATTAGGCATCTTCATTAAATTCATTTCACGCCAGCTGTGAGACATGGCATCGAGAATTAAAAGTTTGCCTTGCTTTGGTTGTCCAAACTGAGCAATAACCTTGATCGCTTCCAAAGCTTGAGCTGCGCCCACCATGCCAACTACCGGTGCCATCACACCCGCTTCAACACAGCTTAGTGCAGCGTTGCCGAATAGAGCACTTAAGCACTGATAACACGGTGCGTCAGTATCTTGATAAGTGAATACGCTGATCTGGCCTTCCATACGAATAGCAGCACCAGAAACTAATGGTGTTTTCGATGCGTAGCACAAGCGGTTCAACTGATTACGTGTTTCTACGTTGTCACTTGCGTCGAGAACAAGCGAGTGAGTTTCAATCAACTTGCCAAGTGCTTGGTCATCAAGCCTGTGGTCGACAGTTTCAATTGTCAGATGAGGGTTCAATACCTGCAGCGACTCAGCGGCAGAATCGACCTTCTTCTTACCAATGTCAGCATCGGTGTGAAGGACTTGTCGTTGCAAGTTAGAAAGCTCGACAATATCATCATCGATCAGTGTTAGCTTACCAATGCCCGCAGTCGCAAGGTATTGAGCGGAGGCACAACCTAAGCCTCCAGCCCCTAATACTAAGATTGAGCTCTGCTTTAGTGCTTCTTGGCCTTCAAAATCAAACTGCTTAAGAATGATTTGACGGTTGTAGCGAAGCATCTCTACGTCAGACAGTATTTCCATCAGTAAGCCTCGTTAGTAAAGCGTCGAGTTAAACAGTTGGATCTGAACCGTTTCACCGACTTCAACACGGCCGCGTTCGCGCTCTAGTACCACAAAGCAGTTTGCTAAACTCATTGAGCGGAAAGCGCCAGAGCTTTGGTTACCCGTTGTTTCTACCACAAATTGACCGTTTTCAATCGAGTAAATGCCACGCTGGTAATCAGTACGGCCTGGGCCTTTTTTGAATGCAGACTTGGTGATAGCAGGAATAGATTCCGGAGCTGTCCACGCTGTGTGACCAGCCAATTTAGCAAGCATAGGTTGAACCAAAACATACATGGTCATCATTGCCGACACTGGGTTACCCGGTAAGCCACAGAACCATGCGTTATCCAATTCACCAAATGCGAACGGCTTACCGGGCTTGATAGCTAGCTTCCAGAAGCCGATTTGACCGAGTTCTTCCAAAATATCTTTGGTGTAATCTGCTTCGCCAACGCTTACGCCGCCAGAAGTCACAACCACGTCTGCTATTTGCTGTGCTTTCTCGAAGGTCTCTTTAAGCGTTGCTGGGCAATCTGGGATGATGCCTAGGTCTATAGCTTCACAACCAAACGCTTCAATCAGCGGTTTAATGCCGTAGCGGTTGCTGTCGTAGATCTGACCGTCTTCAAGCGGTTGACCTAATGGCTTTAGCTCATCGCCGGTAGAGAAGAATGCGACTTTAGGCTTCTGTAACACAGTCACGTGGCTCACACCCAGCGAAGCAATCATTGGAATGTCACGAGGTGTTAAACGTTCACCGCGGCTAAGAACGATATCACCTTGTTTGATGTCATCACCAGTAGGGCGAATGTTATTGTTCAGCTTGATGTCGTCTTGTTGAATCTCAATACCAGCCTCAGTTTCGGCCGTATTTTCTTGCATGATTACGGCGTCACAACCTTCAGGGATCTTTGCGCCAGTCATAATGCGAATACAGGTGTTGCTTGGCCATTCACCTTCGAACGGTTGGCCTGCAAAAGATTTGCCTGCTAATGGTAGTACTTTACCGTTCTCTAGGTCTGCTAAGCGCAGTGCATAGCCATCCATTGCTGAGTTATCAAAAGGAGGTACGAAAATAGGGGAAAGAATATCTTCAGCAAGGACATAACCTAATGCTTCAGCAAGAGGTAGAGATAAAGTCGTTTGGATTGGTTTGATTGGTGATAGCAGCTTATCTAGTGCTTCTTCAATTGGCATTAAGCCCGGAGCGTCGCAACAGCCCATAATTGAAATCCTTTGGTCGTTATTATTTTGATTTAGTGGTTGGTAATAGTGGCTCCATAATTATCAAATCACAGATGTTCGCCAACGAAATTGCAGCCACTTTAGCATAGTTTAAGCCCCGTAAATAATGACCTCCCTTAAAATATGGGTGTATTTAATCAAAATTCCGAGTATCCTTGTTTGCCATCCAGAAGGGGTATTAAAAGAGGAAGTTCAATGTCAGGTCTTAGCGAATCAGCGAAGTTGGTTAAAGATGCGCTAGCAAGCCGCGGATTAGAGACACCAATGCGTCCTAACCAGGTTAGCCGAGAAGAGAAAAAGGAACGAATCGAACACCATATGCGTGAGATTCTAACTCTCCTTGAACTTGATCTTGCAGATGACAGTCTGGAAGAAACACCACAACGCATTGCGAAAATGTATGTGGATGAGATTTTCTCTGGTTTGGATTACGCCAATTTCCCTAAAATTACCGTGATCGAAAACAAGATGGGTGTTCGTGAGATGGTACGAGTAAAAGACATTACCGTAACCAGCACATGCGAGCATCACTTAGTAACCATTGATGGTAAAACCGCAGTGGCTTACATTCCGCAAGGTAAGATCATTGGTCTTTCGAAGATCAACCGAATCGTTCGTTTCTTTGCTCAACGTCCTCAAGTTCAAGAACGTATGACGCAGCAAATCCTTGTAGCATTACAAACGCTGCTAGAAACGGATGATGTTGCTGTCACCATGGATGCGGTTCATTATTGCGTGAAATCTCGTGGTGTAATGGACGCAACCAGCGAAACGACAACAACAGCACTGGGCGGTATTTTTAGATCAAACCCAGCAACGCGCCATGAGTTCTTACACGGCCTGCGTTAGAACTAAACCTATTAAAATCAAAAAACGGAGCATTATGCTCCGTTTTTATTGGTTGCTTCATAAGCCTACAGATTTACTATTTTCTTAAACTCTTCCTCTGAGTATTTCTTCTCTGTGCTTTTAGTCAAATCTGTAATCATTTTGTATCTAAGCTCAGTTGCCATATCTAAGGTACGCTTAAGCTGTCCGTATGAGTAGTCGGCAGCCATGTTCAGAGCCGCTTGTTTATCTACTTTATACATGTCTGTTAACGTTTTATCTAAGTGTGCGACCTGCTTGTATAGTTGAGTTTCTTCTTTGTCCCAAGTTGCTTTTAGTACTGGTAAATACTTATCTGGGTTTGTAGAAGCGAGGGCGGTTAAACTACGGAACTGCCAATAAGCAGAGTCATCACTGTAGTTATCATCGCCAACTTGGTACGCTTTTGGGTAATCTTGTAGGGTTGAGTATAACGGCACTAAAACAGATTCTGGTAACACGCCGAAGCTTTGCCAAATAATACCTTGAAGCTCTTCTGGCATCTCAGGGCGAAGCTGAATAATATGCGACTCTAGTTGACGCTCAACTCTAATTGGTCGTTTCGATTTTCCTTCCAAAACCGTGTCTTTATAAGTCGCGCTAAGTACCTCTGCCACATTTTCAACTGAGATTTTTGTATCAGGTTTCATAAACAAAGGGTATTGCGCCATTCGACTTTGTTGATGCAGCGAAGGTGTCAGTATTTTTTGGCCTAACCATTCACGATCGATATTATACTCATCACCAATAACTCCGAATGCTTTTGCAAAATTGAAAGATTTTTTATCTGCGTTATCAAGCAGTTTGTGTTGTTCTACGAACTCGAATATGTCTTTTGAATGCAGTACCTCTTTGTTTGCCAAGTTCACATCATGTACACGCAAGCCATTTGCAATCATGGCGTAACTGTCATCTGGCACTTTTACAGCAATCCAATGGTGACCTGAACCAATTTCAAATAACCATGCCTCATTGGTGTCTGCAATATAGAGACTGTTTCCTTCACCAGCACCATAGGTTTCGATGTAATGACCGAGTAACTCTACGGCTTGTTTTGCGTTTTCTGCCTGAGGAAGGATTAACGTAGGTATAATGGCTTCGATTACGCCATTGTCGATTAAAGGATCTACCTTGGCGACTTTGTCGTTTATTTCTGCGCTGGTTGTGGCTGAAATGGCAACGTTGTGTTCATTAATCCCACGTTCTTCATAGAATTTTCCGTCGCGATTAACGGTATCCGCATCCCAGTCTGGTATCGCAGAGTAAGCAAAGAAGTGCTTTGGCATCGGAACAATTAACCCGTTACCTAACTGCCAGTCACCTTCTTGGTTATCTTGCGCAGGTCGATACTTTAGGTATTTGTTCCAGTTGTTAATGCTAAAATCTTCATTACGAGCAATCATAATGCTACCGTCGTTCGACGCTTCTTTGCCAACAATAAGCCCAGTACAAGCTATCGCATTACTGCTTAGAGCGACAGCTACTGCAGTTGCAAGAAAGGATACAGACCATATTTTCATTTTAATTCTCCGCTTATAAAACAAGATAATTTAAAGTTAACGTTAGTTGTATTTGCAGGTTTTTTATTATCATTTTATAAAATTAAGTGTACTGATCATCACAAGAGAAAATGCTTCTGCTCGTCACATAACTGATATTTCCATTTGAGAATAATTATCTGAAAAATATGCACTTTTTGAATAAATTGATAAGTTATAGTTGTAAAGTAACCTTGCCATATACGTAGCTTTAATTCGTCGTGTTATGAGAAGTATCATTATCACAACAAGACTTTGTTCGTCTCTAACGTATGGTTTTTGGGTTGCAATCGGATAAACAACAGTGCTGAAGCGTGGTATCTTGTGGGGGCTTTTTTGTGCTTGCAATGAAGTAAACTGCAATGACTGAGAATGTCGTCATTCTCTAAAGCGAGGAACGAGTGTAATAGGGAATCTGTTTGTCTGTGTAGTTTCTGACTTGGTATGAGATCCCCAACTCAGTCGTTCCTCCTTCTCGGGGATGACGGGCAAGATTGATGACGTTGATTAGGAAATGGTCACGCTTTAACTCGAAAGAGCTGTCGTCATTCCCTAAAGTGAGGAACGAGCGTAATAGGGAATCTCTGGCGGCTAAGCAGAATAAGTGCGCTCTATAAAAATATAGAGCGTATCTAGAGTCAGTCGCTGGTGGGAATGCTTAAGAAAGATTAAACAAACGCTTAAAGTGGTGAACAAAACCGGACGGCTTGTTCTCAGCTTGATAGATATTCAAACCATCATAAAAACTTGCCATAAACTCTACGCGAATCTCATCATCACTGCTTCTCGATATGCGAGACAACAGAGTAGCGGTTACAGTAGCATGATCATTAGCAAGGCTGTAATCCATTCCTAGTCGTCCTTGAATGAACAACCACAAATGAGTGATTAACTGTAACTGCTGAGCGTTAGAGTTTTGAAACTTGTCGCTGTGCTCAGTACCCACTGTATTATCGAATACATTTTGCATTGCCTCATTCGCTTCTTTATTGCTTTCAAAGCGATAGCTTGCATCGATATGTACCTTGGTTAACAGGCCAAGCAACGTCTGACGTGCAGAGTTGTCCGGCTTGTTCTCGCAAGCGTGCTTAAACAGAGCATGGTTTTCATCAATAAATGACGATAGCACTTTTTCATAGCCAGTCGTCAGCGCTTTTACTGAATCGAGACCAGCGAGCTGCAAACACGCTTCGAGCTTAGTTTGGCGCTGAGGTTCAGTCTGAGTTTGGATCTCAGTCATTACTCTGTAGCTCTTCCCACGTTACTTCTGCAGATTGCGTGTCGCTGTTTACGAACGCAGAGTTACCCGACAGCATTACTGAAAGGTCCATAGTACGCTGTGTCATCGCTGCTAGCTGCTCAATACCATCGTTGTCTAGACGAACGATCTGAGCTTTCAGGTAACCAAATTTACCTTTGTTCTGCTCCCACCAAACGTTCGACTTAGTGTTGAAGCTGAACACGCTCACAGACTTAGATAAGCGAGTCGCCTTCTTAACGCGTTCTGGATCGGGTTCGCCAACATCAATCCATTCTAAGATTTGGTCATCTAACGACTTCTGCCATAAATCCGGTTCTTCAATGCTAGACAACCCTTTAGTGAACTCAAGTTCAGGAGATGCATTGATACAGAAAGCAATGATACGAGCCATCATGCGTTGTTCTGTTTCAGAAGGGTGTTGTGCAACCGTTAGATTAAAAGAGTCGTAATAGTCGCGATTCATATCGGTTAAAGAAATACGAAACTTATAGATTGTTGGTTTGAGAGCCATTGATAGGGTGTCTTAGATAGAAATAGTGGGGGGATGTTACCTTAAATCTCTGAATAGCGGGTAAAAAATAGCCAGCAGAGGCTGGCTATTTTTAGAAAGCTTTAAAATACTAAATTAAAGTACTTTGATGCTGTCAGCTTGTGGGCCTTTTTGACCTTGAGATACAGTGAACTCAACTTGTTGGCCTTCAGCAAGAGTTTTGAAACCATCGCCTGTGATTGCAGAGAAGTGTGCAAATACGTCTGGGCCGTTTTCTTGCTCGATGAAGCCGAAGCCTTTAGTTTCGTTGAACCATTTTACTTTACCAGTAACTGTGTTAGACATGATGATATCCTAAAATTAAATTTTTATTTTGAGCCAATTGTGGCACTGATAGCGCGGAAAAGTTTATTGCTATTGCGTACAACACAACGGGGTTACTAGTAATCCAACGAAATGTTTATATACAAAGAACTTTCTTTCTAGCCGAGATGAAGTCTAAATCAAATTAGGGGATAGTCAATCGAATCCATAGTGAAAGGTTGCAGAAACTTGGGGGTAGTCAAACTTTGCATTCCTTAAATATCATGGAGTTACAGTTGTATGGTGATTTGTTGTAGTTTTTGTGAAAAAGGTGGTCGAAATTGATGACGAATTTGGAGTAATTGCACTGTTTTGGCACATTTATTTTCCAAATTATTAAGCCGCTAATTGGTGCCTGGCCTCAGTTTTAACGGCTTATATTTATAAATCTCACGGTAAGCATCATGTGTCTATTGGAGCGAGCTTTTGACTACTTTTCAAGCGATACAGGTTGCCATTATCGGTACTGAAAAAGATGTCGCCGCTTGGTGAAGTTTCAATGTCTCTTATCCTCTCGCCTAAATCTTCTAAAATACGTTCCTCTTTAATTGTTTCACCTTGTCCATTGACTGTCACAATATTGATGTGGGTAAGCTTAAGTGCGCCAGCCAGCAGCTTTCCTTTTAACTCTGGGTATTTATCCCCTTGGTAAACAATTAAGCTCCCCGGAGCGATTGAAGGAACGTAGACTTTTTTAGGCGCTTCAATGCCATCCTTAGTTTCAGATTCACCTACGCTTATTGGGCCCCAATACTCTTTTCCGTGTGATGTGACAGGCCACCCGTAGTTGGCACCTGCTTTTATTAAGTTGATTTCGTCACCGCCTCGCGGACCATGTTCAATCGACCACAGCTTCTGGGTCGGGAAGTCGTAATACAAGCCTTGTGGATTACGATGGCCATAGCTCCAAATCTCATTGAGCACCTTGCTGTTATCCGAGAATGGGTTATCGCTTGGTGTGCTTCCATCAGCATTCAATCGTAATATTGATCCGGCGTGAGTCATGGTGTCTTGGCCGTTGTCTCGATCACCACGGTCGCCGATTGAAAAATACAGGTGGCTATCATCAAAGGTGATACGGCTACCAAAGTGACGTCCGGTGTCCGTTCTGGATTTAGATACAAACACGACTGTCCAATTGGTAACTTCATTATTGCTGTAATTAGCAGAAGCCAGTGTCGTTACGCCTTCACCATCGACGTCTTTACTGTAAGTGACGTAGAACTTTTCGTTTTCAAAAGGGGAGAGCGCGATATCCAACAGACCACCTTGGCCTTTCGCCCAAACATTGGGCAGCCTGAACAGCGTGCTTTGCTCACCCGTCTTTAAATCAACCTGTTTAATGACGCCAGCTTTTTCTGTTACTAGCATGGAGTTATCGTTGATATAAGCCAACCCCCAAGGGATCACGAGTCCGTCGGTGATCTTCTCTACTTGCCATGCAAAAGCAGAGGATATTGGACTCGATGCGATGAGTGCCAAAGCACAGGAAATAAGACGATGATGATTCTTCATGGGAGTCCTTTGTTTTCATGACGTGGTATTAGTTTAGCTTGTGGTCGACAGGTGCAAAGGTTGGGTTACTGAAAAGTGACTATTCATTTATTTAGTTCAACCAGTGTTGTATGAGTAAGCAAGCTCACGTATGTTTAGCCTGCCATTCTCTATTCGATTCCTTCGGAGCATAATGAATACTACCCTTGCAACATCTTCGCTGTTTTCTCTGTCTGTATGTTGTCAGGTTGATACCCAAGCTATCTATTCTCAAACCACCCGATCTCAAAACAGCTGTTATATTGGATACTTTACATCATGAGTCGTCGATTTGACTTTAAATCGATCCTACTTGCGTGTTTGGTCATCAGCATCGGCCAACTCAGTATGGGGCTGGTATTTCCATCATTACCTTGGATCGCGAAAGACTTTGATGTTTCGCTAGAGCAAGCTCAGCTTCTGGTGAGTGTCTATTTGTTAGGTTTTGGACCTTCTCAGTTTATCTATGGTCCAATTTCCGATGCTCTAGGGCGTAAGAAGGTGCTGTTAAGTGGTTTGTTGATTGCGATGCTTGGGCTATTAATGATCATCTTCTTTAGCCATTCATTTACTAGCATGGTGATGGGACGTTTTCTGCAAGGCTTAGGAACGGGTTGTTGCGCTGTACTTGCTCGTGCTTCCACGCGGGATAGATTCAGTGGGGCAGATTTACCTTTAGCTATGTCCTACATTGCGATGGTCGCGTCTATTACACCTTTGATTGCGCCCGTAATCGGCGGCTTTATTAACTTCCATTTTGGCTGGAGCATGGTGTTCATCTCGCTACTTGGCTATGTCTCATTAGCTTGGGTGGTTTTGGCGTTCAAGTTTAAGGAAACCGTCACTCAGATCTCCGCTATTCCTTCGCCAAATAAAATGGTTTCTCAATACAAAGAGTTGCTAACTTCTCGCTATTTTATGAGTTTTGCGAGTCTTGGCTGGCTTAACTTTAGTTTGATGATCACTACCGTATCAGTGATGCCATTTATTATGCAAAACCAGATTGGCATGACGTCTGATGAATACGCGATGTGGGCGGTGATTCCTGCTTTAGGCATGCTGGGTGGAACAAGTTTATGTAACCGTATTCGCCCCATGTTGGGCAACAAGAAAACTCTGTTATGTACCCCTGTATTGCATATCTTCGCGGCGTTGTGGCTTTTCTTTTGCCCACTTGAGCCTTTGTATCTCATGCTTGGCCAGTTCTTGATGATTCTTGGCAATGGTATTGCATTGCCTTGTGCTCAGGCGTTGGTGATGTTGCCTTATAAGAAGAACGCTGGCGCTGCTGCTGCGATGTCTGGCGGCGGGCAGATGGTGGTGTCTTCAATGGTGAGTATGGGGCTAGTTCAACTAGGGCTAGGAGAAGCGTGGCATTTATCGCTTGTCATCATGTTGTTCACTATTATTACTCTGATTAATATTTTACGTGGTTTCAGTAGTCAAGAAGCGAGAGAGTCGCAGCTGAGCTAATTAGTTAATTAGTTAATTAGTTATTTAATTATTTAGCTAGCGAGTGAAAAACGAAAAGGCCATTGAAGTTTATGATTTCAATGGCCTTCTTTATGCTTAGAGCTTAGAGCTTAGAGCTTAGAGCTTAGAGCTTAGACTTAAGCTGAAATGCCCGAACTATTCACAGACGACTGCAACCTTCTCACTTGCTGCTGTCTTAGCTGGAACTGGATGATCGATCAGTCGAATCGGAGACTCATACAAAGCTGACAGCGCTTGTTCATCAAGTAACTTATCCGCACTGCCTTCAAAAGCAATCTGACCTTTTTTCAGTGCAACGATGTGTGTCGCGTAACGCAGTGCTAAGTTCAAATCGTGCAAAATGACGATCACCCCAACATTTTCCGTTTTGTTGAGTTCAGACAGTAAACCCATAAGCTGAAACTGATGATGCACATCCAGTGCCGAAGTTGGTTCATCAAGGATTAGTACTGGTGATTGCTGAGCCAACAACATCGATACCCACGCGCGTTGACGCTCTCCTCCAGATAAATCATCCGCCAAGGCTTGCGAGAATTCAGTGACACCGGTTCTTTCCATCGCTTGTTGGATAATCGACTTATCTTCTGAATTCCAACGGCCTAGCGCGCCTCTCCATGGGAAGCGACCTAAACGAACCAACTCTTCTACGGTTAAGCCTGCAGAAGCGGGGAGCTTTTGCGGTAGATAAGCAATTTTTTTCGCTAAATCTTTGCTTTTGAATGAAGAGAGGGAAGCGCCGTCTAGTTCCACGCTGCCGTGATCCGGCGACATCTGCCCTGAGAGTAAATTAACGAGTGTAGATTTACCCGAACCATTATGGCCAAGAACGACTGTCAGTTCATTGGTCGAAATCGTGAGGTCTTCGATTGAGAGAATGGTTCGTTCATCACGAACAATTTTTATGTTTGAAAGCTGAAACATGTCAGTCCTGTAATTAGATCAGTAGCGAAGCTCAATGGGAGAAGGCTCGTCGTATTGAACTTTAATAAATGGCGTGACTAAGCGATTTTTTGTTGTCTGGATGCCTAGGGCAATTATCACAGTACTTTCTTGAATCGCACTTATAAACCAGGCAGCAGCTGATTCTGATCAGTTTTAACATCCCCGAACTAGAATCCATTTTAAGGCTGTCTAAATGATTTTCAGACAACTGGCATGCTTCTAACCAAAGCTTAGCTTGCGCAATAATGTAATCGTTGGTCAGGCTTGGTTCGTGTTGCTGAAGTTTTATCAAACTGCCTAACAATAGATCGGCCAATAAATGATTGGTAAATCCTGGGCGAATACGTGTCCATTCACTGATCTGGCTTCGATAAAACTCAGTCAGTGCAAGAATGGCTTCACCAGCATCGGGAATCAGCTCTTCTGGTGAACCATGTTGATGATCACCATTAAAGAAGCGGTAGCCAGTAATGAACTCTTTGTATCTAAATTGACCGATATTCTTGATGTCGGGCAATGAATGAAGCCCATAGATAGAAATGAAAGTCACATAGATAGGCTGCCAACACACGAGATCCCAGGTTCGCGTTAACCAATACGCTTTGCCTGCTTCTGGGTGGCTTTGCGAAAGACCATCGTAAACTCGTTTGAGCTCTTTATGGCTATTCTCATTTGTTACCGCAATGCTCTTGTTATTATGTGCACCAAAGCTTCCGCTTAAATAAGGGCTCACTTGTTTTGAGTAAGCGAAGATTTTTTGATGTAGAGACGGGGCTTTCCGACGAGTGATAATATTGTGCAGTTGGGGAAGCATCTTAAATCAATAAATGAGAATCAGTTGCGTTATCATAACGAACATAGTCGAGGATAACCATACAAAATGGAGCATCTACTCGGTGCTTTTTACGTTTTTGAGATTTATAAAGTTTGGGTGGGCTGTCCTTTTTTCAGTGATAAAAGCCACTTTAAGTGATAAAAGTATTGTTGAACCCAACACGCCCTAGTCAAAAATAGAGAAGATGAAAGCTTGAATATGAACACACCTGCATTTGACCGTATCAGCCGCGTTCTGGCTTATATCCATGCGAATCTTAGCTCTGCGTTATCGCTAGAAGATTTAGCGACGCAAAGCTGTTGGTCTCGTTGGCAGCTGCAAAGAGTGTTTCAAGCCGAAACCGGGCTTACCGTGGCGAACTATGTGAGAGAGTTAAAGTTAAGTCAGGCTGCCGAAGAGCTGCTTGATGGAAAAGATCGTGTTATCGATATTGCGCTTGGTCTCGGATTCAATTCAGAAATAAGCTTTAGCCGTTCGTTTAAGCAAATGTTTGGGGTAAGCCCAAGTCAGTATAGAAAAGCAGGCAAAAGAGTAGGGCTAAAAAAGCCGATACAAGTATCAGAAACGGTGAGTAATTCAGAAAATAGGGCGTTAAGTTTTGTGGAAGTGCGCATTGATGAAAGAGAGCCTTTCTTAGTGAAAGGAATGACATCAGAAATCAGTGGCTTGTTTTCACTCACGCAAGACTTCGCACAGAAAGTCCCTCAGCTATGGTCACGTTTAGAAGGTGAGGTTGAAATCCCTGACGCCAACATGCTCCAGTTTATTGGTGTTGTTGACCTGACTCAGTCTTGTTTTGACGGAACCAATATTTACTATTGGGCGGGCGTTGAGCTTCATGACGAGATCTCTATCCCGCAACTGCCTAGTATTATCTCTGATAAGTTAGAGGTGCTGACCATCCCTAAGCAAACCTATGCTGTAGTAAAGCACCGTGGTCCTATAGAGCATCTACCCCATACTCTAAGTTGGTTTGTGCTTAATTGGCTTCCAAATTCAGGTTATCGTGGCGTTGATGGTTATGAACTTGAGATGTACCCATTTGGCTATCAAGCTCATGCTTCTGATGCGGAAATGGAGTACTGGGTTCCTATTATTAAATCGTAGTCATATTTCAGCTCTCCGACTTTCTCCCCCCTTCTCAAAAGCCTTTGTGTTACAAGGTCAAAGGCTACAAGGTCAAACGCTACTAGGTCAAATGTTACTAGATCAATTGTGTGTTTAATCAGCAATTGACCTAGTTTTACTCAAAATAGGCCAAGTTCTTTTTGAATTTGCACCAAATTGTTAATTATCCCTTCTCTAGATACATACAATGCAAATGAGATTTATTACTATTTACAATTAAGCATTGGTACCGAGGGAATCATGACCACTCACACTCGTTTTAAGTATTCATCATTGGCAGTCGCGTTGCTGACTGCGTTTTCAGCGCAAGCATTCGCGAAAGATACCGCTACTTCCGCAGATTCGAATGTAGAAACTATTACTGTTATGGGTAAAGCCTACCGTAATACAGCAACGAAAACCGTTTTAGCGCCAGAAGAAACGCCGCAAACACTTAACGTTATCGAAAGCGAACAGATGGAACAACGTGGTGTTAAGTCTGTCATGCAAGCTCTTCGTTATGCACCAGGTGTATCAACCGAGAATAAAGGTGGTGCAGTGGTTCTTAGTGATTGGGTTAAAATTCGCGGTTTTGACTCTACGAATAACTATTATGACGGAATGATGTTGCCAATCCTTCCTGGATGGAACGTACAACCTCAGATTGATCCTATTGCGATGGAGCGTTTGGAAATATTTAAAGGTCCAACATCGGTACTTTACGGATCAATGCCACCAGGAGGCATGGTTAATATCATCGCAAAAGCGCCTAAGTTTGAAGAGTCTACAAAAATTGGCTTAGCAACGGGTTTAGATAACTTAGTTGAAGCGTCAATTGATACAACGGGTGCTTTGAGTGACAACGTTGCTTATCGCTTGGTTGCTTTGGGTCGTAAGAAAGATACGCAAGTAGACGGTGTTGAGGAAGAGCGCTATGTGATTGCGCCATCAATCGATTGGTATGTGTCTGATAAAACCTTTATTAACTTCAATCTTTATTATCAGAATGACCCTGCACTAGGTCAGAACGTGACACTCCCATTGGCGGCGATTGAATCAGGAAAAGTCTCACCTTCGACATTTGCCGGGGATGTTAATTACAACACCATCAAACGTGATTTCTTAATTACTGGTTATAAATTTAACCATGATTTCAACTCAAATTGGGCATTTCTTCAGAATTTCCGTTATATGAAAACTGACTTTTATCAAGAAAGTACTAGCAGTGGCAATTTTGATGCTTCAACTGGCTCATTAGCTCGTTCGGCATATAGCACCGATGAAAGTTCTACGGGTATTAGTGTTGATAACCAACTATCGGGCTTAGTGTCGACTGGCTCATTGGATCACTATTTACTTTTTGGTGTGGATTATCGAAACACAGAGGGTGATGTAGCCTACGACGCTTTCGCAGGTGTTGATAGCATCAACCTTTACAATCCAAATAACAATAAGCTGAATCCGAATGATTTTACAAAAACGTATTATCAAAATAACGACATTGAAGTGAGTCAGCTTGGATTCTATTTCCAAGATCAGATGTTGATTGATAATTGGGTGTTCATTGCTGGTGGTCGTTTTGACAAAGTCGAAACAACGACAAAAGTATCAGTATTGGGTGGTGCACCAAGCAAAACGGATACTGATGATACAAACTTCTCATACCGCTTAGGCGCTTTGTACAAATTTGATAACGGTTTATCTCCATTTGCTAACTTTGCTACCAGTTTTGAACCGAGTGTAAAGTTAGATACTAACGGTAATAACTTAGATCCTGAAACCGGTGAACAAGTCGAGTTGGGCCTTAAGTATGACTCATATGAGAATATGATTTCAGGCTCGATGGCTCTGTTCCAAGTGAATAAAAAAAATGTGGGCGTTCGTCCTGATGGCGCTTCACCATGGACTTCAGTTGGTGAGATTCGCTCACAAGGTATTGAGTTAGAAGGACGAGCACAAGTCACTGATAACTTGGATGTGTTAGCGAACTACACATACACCGATATGGAAATTACGGAAGATAGAAATGCGTCAAATATCGGACAAACACCAGTATTTGTACCAGATCATACTGCAAATGTTTGGGCTAACTACTTTGTACGCAGTGGTGCAATGAGTGGCCTTAGAGTCGGCGGTGGCGTGCGTTATGTGGGAGAAACTGTTCTAAACGATACGTCAGACAAAAATAAAGGCCAAGTACCATCATATACTTTAGTTGATTTGTCTCTAGGTTATGACTTAGGAGAGGTTAACAGCTCGCTTAAGAACGCAACAGCTAATGTCGTTGCAAATAACATATTCAATGAAGAGTATTACACTTGTTGGAATGAGAGCTATTGCTGGTACGGTCAAGAGCAAACTGTAGAATTTAATGTCAATTACGAATTCTAACTAAGTTAGGGTTATCAATTTAAAGCAGCCTTAACTGGGCTGCTTTTGTCGTTTGAATAAATATAGAATTTAGATTGAGTAGACAACAATATGAATTTACAACGAATCGCTTCCCATGTTTCTAAAATAAAGAGCTTGCATATAAAGCTGGCGTTATCCGTATTAGCGAGCGCTTTATCGTTTAATGCGATGGCCGATTACCAAGTTGAAGACAGCGAGGGCGTTAAAACACTTGAAGCTCAGCCTGTTAGAGTGGCTGCGTTGAACTGGGACATAGCCGAACAAGTGATTGAACTCGGTGTTACGCCAGTCGCGGTCCCTGATATTGCAGGTTATACCGATTGGGTTGTTCAACCTGCGATCCCTGAAGGCGTGGCGGACATTGGCACTCGAACTGAGCCCAACTTTTCTGCTTTGAAGAAGCTAAACCCTGATGTGATTCTCATCGCTTCACCGCAGAAAGATCTTCAGGATCGACTCTCTGAAATTGCGCCCGTGCTTTACTACCAAACGTACAGTGAACAACACAGCAATGCAGCGGCTGCTATCGAGAACTTCAAAAAGATAGGTCAATTGCTTGGTAAAGAAGAACAAGCGAACCAAAAGCTGGCCGCAATGGATGAGCGTATCGCTGTCCTTAAGGCTGAACTGGATAAAGCGTATCCGGGCGACAAACCGAAAGTGACCTCTTTCCGTTTTGCGAGCACCACATCGGTGTTTATCTACGGCGATAACTCGATTCCGCAATATGCGCTTGAACAGTTAGGTTTTGAAAATGCGATGGATCTTCCTGCGAGTCAGTGGGGCATCAGTCAAAAACGAATGACAGAGCTTAAGAACGTAAAGAAGGGCATTGCGCTTTACTTTGAACCTTTTCCATATCAAGAAAAGTTAGACCGATCTCCGGTTTGGAAGAGCATGCCTTTTGTTCGTAACGGTCAGTTTAGCCCAGTCGCGGCAAGTTGGAGTTACGGTGGTGCAATGTCGATTTTGTATAACGCAGAAGCTATGGCGCAATCGCTGTTGACGTTAGCGGAGCAGTAATGAAATCCAGTGGTTTGGTGATGGGGGCAGCGCTGTTTTTCGCTTCCCTTGTTCATTTATGGTTAGGGCAATCTGAATTTGGCCCTATCGGTGAGCTGCTCCAGCAAGTTTCACTGATCAGTGACAGCGTGACATTCAACTCAATGGTTGATGATTCATTCGAGTTGATGGCGTTAATCTATGTCAACTTGCCTCGCTTGGTCATGGCGATTTTGGTTGGTGGAACACTCGGCACCATAGGTAGCCTGTTTCAACAACTGACGCAGAACCGAATGATGTCGCCGCTTACTTTAGGTACGTCGTCAGGGGCGTGGCTTGGTTTGGTTATTCTGAATGTGGTTGCGCCGATGTTGGTCGCTCAGTATTCAGTTTGGTTCGCTCTGATCGGTGCACTGCTGGCGATGGGGCTGATTGTTTCGATTGTCGGAATCAAAAACATGAGCGGCTTGCCAATTGTTTTGTCGGGCATGGCAGTTAACTTACTGTTAGGCGCATTTGCGACTGCGATTATTTTGCTCAATGACCAGTACGCCCAGAACTTGTTTGTATGGGGAGCGGGTGATCTAGGACAGAACGGTTGGGAACAAGTAATTTGGCTGATGCCTAAGCTACTTCCGATCTTTGCCATCATCTTATTGGCGCCAAGAGTCCTGACTTTGCTTTCGATCGGGACTGAAGGGGCAGCAGCGCGCGGGCTCAATATTGGCGCAACATTCTTTGTATTGATGGCGGTTGGCGTTTGGTTGGTGTCGGTGTCGATTACCTCAGTGGGTGTGATCAGCTTTATTGGTTTGATAGCTCCAAACATCGCGAGACATTTGGGCTTTTTAAAGGCGAAATCTGAACTCATCGCAAGCTGCGTGTTGGGTGCGCTGTTGCTTTGTGTGACCGACAGCTTAGCAATCTTCTTGGCGCAATGGTCTTTGGATATGATTCCAACAGGGACGGCAACCGCGGTGATTGGCGCTCCAGCGTTGATCATAATTGCGAGAAAGCAATTATCGGCTCAAGATCAGCTGTTTTTCTCGATGCCTAAAGGCCCAAAGTTTATTTCACCTTTGGCTTACTTCTTGTTGGGCACAATGATTTTTGGGCTGTTGGCGTTGAGTACGCTCTCACAGCCTTCTTCTGATATGGGCTATTTTGTTATCCCAGACGCATTTGAATGGTCGATTCGTTGGCCGAGAATATTAACGGCGATATTCGCTGGTGGCGGTTTGGCGGTGGCGGGCGTGATTTTACAAAGGTTAGTCTACAATCCGCTTGCAAGCCCGGACATTCTTGGTGTGTCGGCGGGCGCTGTTCTGGCGTTGATTTTCAGTAGCCTATTCATGGGTTATTCGATTCACTCATTGAGCCCTTGGATTGCTTTCTTAGGCAGCGCGATTGCACTGTGTTTATTGCTATTCCTTGGCAAGAAGCATCAGTTTGCACCTTCGATCTTGATTCTCACAGGTATCTCATTAACCGCAGTTTTGGAAGCTTTGGTGCAATTCTCTTTAACGCGAGTGGGTGAGGGGAAATACACTTTATTGGCTTGGTTGGCAGGCTCTACCTATCGTGTTGAACCTGAGTCGGCAATGATTATGACCATGGTGATAACGGCTTCTATCGGGGCTGCTTTGCTATTGAGCCGTTGGGTGACCTTAATTGCGACTGGCCGACAGTTCGCGAGTGCCAGAGGGCTGAATATCAGTATCGCCTACGTGGCACTGTTGTGTATTGTTGCGATCTTATGTTCGGTCGTGACAACCACCATGGGACCAGTCGCGTTTGTCGGCTTGTTAGCTCCGCATATCGCAGCAATGGTGGGCGCTCGTTTGGTTCGAGAGCAGATCATCTTGTCGTTTTTGATTGGTGCAGCATTGATGCTATTTGCAGACTGGTTAGGGCAAGTGGTGGTGTTCCCAGCGCAGCTTGCCGCAGGGACGTTAGTTTCAATTATTGGTGGCAGTTATTTCATCTTCTTGTTACTGAAATCTCGAAGAACATAGGTTCTGTCAAAACAGAGAGCCCTTGATTATCAAAGCTACTGGTATTCAAAGCTATTGGCAATAAAAGCTACGAATGAAAAGCAGTGAATGGAGCGAACCATCACTGCTTTTTTATTGATGTCGTTTGTGTAAGGGGGAGGTGTTAAGCAACACAGGTCTCGCTTCTTAATGTGCAAGTTTGGCATATGTTAATAAAATGTATAATCTAAAGGTCTGACCACTCATAAGGTAGCCACCATGCCAAACCTCGATCGTATCACTTGTTCCATTGATGAAAACCAAATTGCCACCGTTGTGCTGAATAGACCCGATAAGCTCAACGCTATTGATATGGCGATGTTTGAAGGCGTCAATAATATGATCAGAGAACTCAAAAAGAATAACGAGATTCGCGCTGTGATAGTGAAAGGTAATGGTACGGATTTTTGTTCAGGGCTCGATGTTAAATCGTTATTGAACAGTAA
Organism: Vibrio sp. 1F253; assembly: GCF_041439295.1. NCBI lineage: Bacteria > Pseudomonadati > Pseudomonadota > Gammaproteobacteria > Vibrionales > Vibrionaceae > Vibrio > Vibrio sp. 1F253. The sequence goes on from NZ_JBGONU010000004.1 coordinate 57,088, forward strand.
AGTTGGAGCGATGAAGCTTTTGTTCAAATGGTTGCCGACGTTGCCAAATGCGGCTCAGTATTTTTCTATTGGTTGGCGAGAGATCCCTTGCCCTGTCATTTTTGCGATTCACGGGCGTTGTTGGGGAGGTGGGCTTCAATTAGCCAGTGGTGGCGATTTTAGAATCGCTAGCCCAGATGCGAACTTCTCGATATTGGAAGCGAAGTGGGGGTTGATTCCTGACATGGGAGGCGCTATCGCATTTAGAGAGCTGATGCGTAAAGATCACACCCTAGAAATGGCGATGACGGCCAAAGTGATCGACTGTGAAACCGCGAAAGAATATGGATTGGTGACCAAGATTGCTGAAGACCCTTACGCTGAAGCCTATGCGTTGGCACTTGAGTGCGCGAATCGGTCGCCAGATGTTGTCGCTGCTAATAAGAAACTCTACAACAAGACTTGGTGGTCCAGTCCTGGGTTCGCCTTATTTTACGAGACTTGGTATCAAATAAAGGTAGGGTTAGGTAAGAACAGAGCAATTGCTGCTCAACGTGAAATTCATCCAGACAAGCCGCGTCCATACGTCGCTAGAAGGTTCAAATAGCGCTTGTAAAGTAATAACGGGTATTCCCATTGTTTATAGGGCTTTGCGGTAACCTTAGATCAATTTAATGTCTAAGGCTAAATGAGCAATCTGATGAACAAAACTTTTACTTACTCGCTAGCTGCCACCGCAATTTTTACAAGTTTAAATGCTTTCGCAAGTGGTCTATTTTTACAAGAAGCTGTCGTCGCCAATGCCGGTACAACTGGCGCAGGTGACGGTGTTTACTCTCGTTCAGCTGCTGCGATGTGGACCAACCCAGCAACCATGTCTCACATGGGCGAAAGCAAAACGACTATCAATACCATGGCGTTTGACCTTGAGATGAAATATCAAGACAACCAAGACTCTAGCGGTGATGGTAAAGGCCATTCAGTGTTGCCTTCATTTGGTGCTTTCCACGCGCATCAAGTAACAGACCAACTGCACCTTGGTATCGCACTTGGCGCTGTTGGTGGCTCAAGCCTTGATTACGGTAGCGATTGGGCAGGTGCTGCCCTTCTAGAAGAAATTACTCTGACCGCAATGCAAGTGAATCCATCACTGAGTTATAAGCTGAATGACCAATGGTCTGTTGGCGCAGGTATTCAATTGAGTTGGGCTGCATTACAACAGTCATCTTCTCTTTTTATAGCCAAGCAAGATACTGACTGGGCTTATGGTTATAACCTTGGTGTTATGTACACTCCAACAGAGAAGTTAAAACTGGGTGCGAGTTACCGCTCGAAACTAGAGCACGAATTTAACAATGATGTGAATGTCTTTACTGGCGGTAAACGTTCATTGAATACTGGTATTGATGTACCTGAACTCGTTGATGTCAGTGCAAGCTATGCATTGAATTCTCAATTAGATTTCTTGGCAAGCATCCAGTTTCATCGTTGGAGCCAATGGGACAATACTGTTTTGGATCTAGGTACCAACGAAAATGGGGACTTCCCAATTAGTCAAACTCTACAACGTGACTGGGATGATGTTTGGAAATTTGCTGTTGGTGCTGACTACCAGCTGAACTCTGACTGGCGTTTAAAGGCGGGCTTCTCTTACGAAACCTCTCCACAAGACGATCCTTCAATGCAGTGGGTTGATCTCCCTGTAGGCGAACAGTATCGCTACTCGGTAGGTGCTTCAACGTATTGGGATGATATCTTGATCGATGTGTTCTACGAATACGCGGACTTAGGTTCGGTTGAGATGAATCGTGATGGACCTACAGGGCGCAACTTGCTCAATGGTTCTTTCGATGGCCGTATCCACTTTGTTGGCGTTAGTGCGACCTTCTAATGGCATTACGTACTTTATTACTTGCTGCTGCTGCAACGTTCGGGTCTATGGGGGCTTTTGCTGAAGAGAAGCACCCTGATGATCCGACTAAGATTGTAACCAAAGCTGGCGTTGCTTATAACGAAGAGCTTAAGTTTTCGGGCTCTATTGGGCTGGATGAAGCGCGAATGATCAACGCTCGTGTCAACGCTGATGGAGAAGAGTGGCGATTAGGCGGTTCATGGCTGTTGCCGATGGGTATCGTGAATTTCAACTTTAGCCGTTCTGAATATGATAACGATGCTTATAAGAACAACTACAGTATTGGCACATTTATACCACTGAGCTATTTCGATATTGAGCCGTTCGGTTGGCAAATCTTCCCAATGGCTGGTTACAGCTACAACGATGGTGAAGTAGCCGTATTCGATGGTGAGAATGTGGGTTCTGATTATGTATTGATGCCGAGCTCGACACATGGTGGCTATATCGGAGCGTTTGGCTTAAAAACGATAACCGATGAATGGTCTATCATGGGCTTTGGTGGTGGTTCAATGGGTTCTGACGATTACTCTGGCTATTGGATTGGCGTTGGTGCGAGTTATAAATTGAGTGATGCTCAATCATTCAATTTCTTCACAATTTTTGCTGAGGATGATTTTGGAGAGAACAACAGTGTTGGCGCATCTTACACCTATGAGTTCAAATAGCTGTTAGCAATTCGCAGGTGGACGTCTCTCGTAAGAACCATTCACTTAGTCCAGATTAAATTGAACAAAGTCGCTTATTAAAACTGAGCGACTTTCTTTTATTCTATTTCCCAATCTTTTTTATCTCTTTCTGCTGCTTTCTATCTCTTTCTAATGTGAGAGTACTGCTCTCTTAATCTAGATTAAGTTTTCCTCGTCTTATTCTCTGTACTATCCGCATAAATCAACGCCCATTCAGTAATGGACAAAAGATAGTTACTTTGTGAATAAGAAGTGGTTCTCTTTTGTCTTTTAAAATGGGCAAACATAATAAAGATTTAATGAGGATAAGACTTGAGCACTTTGTTTACAGAAACCCACATTGGCAAGATGACACTAAAGAACCGCTTTATGAGAAGTGCAACGTGGGAAAATATGGCTACCGAAGATGGGCATATGACAGATAAACTGTACGCTATCTATGAAGAGTTGGCTCAAGGTGAAGTCGGCCTGATCGTGACGGGTTACGCGAACATCGTTGAAGAAGAAAAGCCGAATGCGGGCATGATGGGGATGTATAACGACTCGTTTATCGAGGAATACAAAAAGCTCACTCAATTGGTGCACGACAACGACTCTAAAATCGTCATGCAATTGGCATACGGTGGCACAAAGACCACGCATGATCTTGGCGAACGAGTGATCTTTGCCCCGAGTGAAGTTCCTGAAAAAGGGACTCAGACACTGGGTAAAGCGATGACCAAAGACGAAATTGATTACATTGTTGATGCCTTTGCTCAAGCGTCTTTGAGAGCTCAAAAGTCAGGCTTTGATGGTGTTGAGATTCATGCTGCTCACACTTACCTGATTAACCAATTTTTAAGCCCTTATTACAACCAACGTGAAGATGAATACGGCGGTAGCCTAGAGAATCGCATGAGATTTCTGTTAGAGATCTATACTGCGACACGTAAGCTGGTGGGCGACGACTTCCCAATTTTAGTTAAGCTCACGGCCTCTGAATTTTTTGACGGTGGTGTTACCTTCGATGAAACACGTCTCGTGTGCAAAAAGTTAGAAGAAGTGGGTGTTGATGGCATCGTGGTGTCAGGCAACATCCATGGCAAAGCCGACACCATGATTGGCGAATCTCACGATGGATTCATCATTCAAGCTGAAGGTTATTTTCACGAATATGGTCATGCTATCAGCCAAGACGTTAATATTCCGGTGATCACGGTTGGCGGCCTAACGGATTTCGATGCCATTGAAGCCATCGCAAATAACACGGGCATTGAGTACTTCGCGCTTTCAAGACCGCTGCTTTCTGAACCCCATTTAGTTAAGCGTTGGAAAGAAGGGGACAGAAGCCCTGTTGAGTGCGAAAGATGTTCAAAATGCCGAACTAAACGTGGCAACTTCTGTGTCGTCAATAAAGACAGAAAAGCACAGCTTGCTCGTATGTAGTCGTTGAGCCTAGAACCAAGCGTAAGCCTAAATTTATAAGCAAGTCTAAGTTTGAGTCGGTGTTAATCACAGACTCAAACTTATATTATACAAATCGATATTTGAAACTTTATTAATCACATTCCTCTGTCAATTTGGTGCGCATAAACCGGTACAATGCGCCCGTAAATTTATTAACCGAGTTATCGTTAACAAACCGAGTCTACTGTGAAATTACTTCCTCTCTTAAAGCAACCTCGAATCCACTGACGTCTCTTTAGTTTCTGCGACATTACGATCATTTCAACAGTGACTACACTATTGATGTATTAGGGCACCCAGTGCTATTACGTCAGCGAAGCTGTGCACGTTGAATCTGTATTGTCGAATATATTGATATTTAACTAATAAAGATTAATCAGAGGTAAAAATGCAAAACAAGCATTGGTCCAAATTCGAGTTGCTGCATGAAGTCGTAACCAACCCCAATATTCATGTAAAAGGTCAACACAGTTATTACAGCGATTGCTGGGATAATGGTTTTGAACAATCGGTAGTGCGTTATTTACACGGCGACGAAGTCAGCCGCCAGTGGGATCCTCGATGGAAAATCGACGAACTCTATATCGGCGATTATGTCTGTATTGGCGCAGAAGTCGTGATTTTGATGGGTGGCAACCATACCCACAGAGTTGATTGGTTTTCACTGTATCCATTTATGGATGTTATCGACGACGCCTACATTGGCAAAGGCGATACTCACATTGAAGATGGGGTGTGGTTAGGTATGCGAGCGATGGTGATGCCCGGTGTGACGATTGGCGAAGGCGCTGTGGTTGCAGCGAATAGTGTGGTGACTAAAGACGTCGCTCCATACAGCATTGTCGGTGGTTCACCAGCTAAAGTCGTCAAATACCGCTTTGATGAGTCCGTTATTGACGAACTCATGTCATTCAAAATATACGAGTGGCCCTCAGATAAATTTGAAGCGCTGAAACCGTATTTATGTAACTCAGACTTTTCAAAGTTAAAGCAGGCGATAACGGATTACGACAATTGTTTGTAAGGAGCGCTTGTAACGAGCATTTGTAAGGAGCGTTTTTAAGGTACGGGTATAGCCACAGATTTGTGTAGAAAGATCTGTGTCATATTTATATTGAAAAACACGTTAAATCAGTTCGTTACCTTGCAATACTCAACATGGTGTACCAATCTTATTTCATAAGCATGGATAAGGATTGTGTATGCCCGCAAGTTCAATGAAAAACAAAGGGGTGGTGGGGAAAGTCCTACTGCCTTCTTTACTCATAAATCTTCTCTCTCTCGCCGTTCCGTTAACGGTTTTACAAATTTACGATCGTATTTTACCTAACCAAAGTTACGGTACTGCCACTTTGTTGTTGGCGGGTGCAGCGTTGGCTGTTGCCATGGAAGCATTGATCCGGTTTGTGCGTACTTGGCTTTTGTCAGCCGCGGCCAGCAATACCGAGAAAGCGACCTATCAAACTTTGGTTGAAAGAGTAACAACGGCTTCATCAGGCCATCTTCGCCACATTGGTGTTGGCGGCGTGGAAGAGGGGCTTGGTTCTGTATCCAAAGTCAAAGATTGGTATTCCGGTGGTGTGATTGCAGGCTTTATTGATTTGCCTTTTGCCTTGATCTTCTTGGGCTTGGTGGCTTACATCGGCGGTGAGCTGGTGGCGATACCTTTGGCAGTTTGGCTGATTACTCTCGGAATCGTTTGGTTATCTTCTATTCGCGTTAAAAGCTTAAGTGAAGAAGCTTCCCAAGATGAGCAGGAGCGAAAAGCGTTCTTGATTTTACTGAGCCAAACCATTCAGGGAATCAAACGCCAGGCCGTTGAGTCTCGAATCTTCAATCAGTTTAAATCCCTCAATAATGTTCGCTCTCAGTCTAAAGCGAGAGAAGAAGAACAGAACGCCTTCGCCCAAGAATGTATTCAGCTTGCTGCATTAGCCACGTCAGTTTTACTCGTGATCACGGGCAGCTTATGGGTGTTGGATGGTCAGTTAACTACTGGTGGCTTGGCGGCATGTTCTATCTTATCTGGCAGAGCGGTTGCGCCTTTGAGTGCTCTGGTTGGGGTTAGAATCAAGCTTAATTCAATACGCAGTGCCAATCAGGCAATAGAAAAATTGAGTGACTTATCACTATCGGACTCTTCAGATTCTGAGCAAGTTGAGAACCACTTATCTGACTTTGAGACGTTGGAAATTAAGCAAGCGACCGTTGAAAGATACGGTGAACTCTCTCATGCAGATGTCACCTTGAATAAAGGTGAGTTGATATTGTTAGAGAGTGAGGATCGCCACACTAACAGTCATTTATTGTCGTCGATTGCAGGTATTGATGATCTAAAAGCGGGGGAGTGCTTCATTAACGGAGCTGCCGTTTCAATCGCATCGGTAACCAACATTGCAGCCTACTGTGGCGTTAAAGGACAACTGGTGTCGGGGACCATTCTTGATAACTTGTGTGGCTTTGACCCTGAGAAAACGCAAAGTGCCAGTGACTATGCTAAGCGTTTGGGTTTAACCAAGGAAATCACTCGATTACCCGATGGACTAGAGACACAAATTGGCCATACGAGTGCTTCTTTGTTGAGTATGGGTAACGTGAAAATGCTCAATATCGCGGCTCAATTGGCAAGTGATAAACCCATAATCATGTTGGAAAGGCCGGATTCTTCACTTGATTTAGACGCCCTTGGGAATCTAGCTAAGGTGTTGGAAGAAGAAGTAACGGCAGGACGCACGATACTGATGGTGAGCTACCATTCGAAGCTTCGCGAATTTGCTAATCGAATCATTACAGTGGAAAGTCGAGCTATTGCGGTCGACAGCGAGAACAACCAGGAGGCTATCGTATGAATCGTTTAGATATTGGTAACCCTTCAGGTACGAACAACCGTGCAGATACCAGCGGTCGACAAGAGGTGATGAACCATTTAGAAACCGAGAGCCTTTCCGTTCTTAAGCAGTTGGAAGTTAATGCTAATATCCAGTTGTTCGCACATCAATGGGTCGATGAAAATGGGATTGAATCAATCGACGATATGTTTGCCTTGTTCGACAGGCTTGCACTACCTTATCGTTTGGTTGCCAACCTAGATGAAGTTGGCGAACATAAATTAGTATTACTGGTGCTTGGCGAACATGAGTTGCTCTCTGGTCATATAGAATCGAAACAGTTTATTGCTTTTGATGACAATGAAGACATTACTGATGTCCCTCAGTTTTGTATTGTTATCGAAGGTCCACCACTAGAGAAGGCTTCTCCTGATTGGGTTGGGGAACGGCTGCATGCGTTTCGCCCCATTATTCCTAAATTGCTGCTAGTCAGTTTTATCACTAACTTATTTGCGCTTGCGGTTCCTTTCATCACGATGTCGATTTATGACCATGTGATTGGTGGTGATGCAGGGCATGAGTTGCAAGGTATCGCCATTGGCGCAGCGTTGTTGTTTGTGATGATGGGTTGGTTGAGAACATTACGTAGCCGAGTGTTTGCTTCAGTTTCCAACCGAGTAAGTCGTGAGATTTCTCAATCCCTCGTACAGCGTCTGCTTCGTAATAGCTATGCTCAAAATCAGCAAACAGCTTCTTCTAGTCAGCAAAACCAAGTGATGCTGTCAGAGCGTATTTCAGGTGTGCTATCGGGGCCATTAGGAAATGCGTTATTTGACCTACCATTCATTCTTATTTTTGTACTTGCGATAGGTGTTTTAGGCGGGTGGTTGGTACTGGTTCCAGTCGTCTCTTTAATCCTTTATTACTTGCTAGCAAAACGCTCGATACGCTCTAGCAGCAAGCGCTCTATGCAATCGACAGTGGCAGGTACGAATCGTCAAAACATGACTAATGAGCTGTCATCCAAGCTTGCCTTTATTCGCAGTGCTGGATTCTCAGAGCACTGGATTCAACGTTTCAAAAAGGCCAATCTTCTTGCTTCAACAGTGACCTTTAATCAATCGGTTCTCCAGAGCCGGTACACCTCGATTTACTATTTCATTGGTGTGGGGTCGACACTCGCCGTGATGGGGTTAGGAATAGGACTTATTTTTGAACAAGTGATGACGCCCGGTGGTTTGATTGCTTCAATGATGTTGATATCTAAGGTGACTGGCCCAGCTCAGGTGTTGGCAAACAGCGCTATGCGTTTTAATAGCTTTAATCAATCCAAGCTGCAAGTGAACCGTATTTTGTCTCAGCCGTCTGAGCGTGAATTCAGTTACCAGCATCACCCGTTACCTGTGGTAGCGCCTAACTTGAAATTAGACCAAGTGACACTGCGCTATCCCAAACAGAGTCGCCCGGCCTTGAACGGTGTGAGTTTTGATATTGAAGCCGGTGAAATTGTCGCGATTACCGGCCCTTCTGGGAGCGGTAAATCAACATTAATTGAAGTGCTGTCTGGCTTGCAGCCTATCCAAAATGGCATGGTCGAGCTTGAAGGCGTTAACCTCGTTCAATACGATCCGCAGCTTTATCGCCACTGGTGTTTTATTCGAGCCGCATATCCTGATTTGCTTACGCTGAGTATTCGAGAGTGGCTAAACGACGGTCACAAAGTCGAAGATAAGAAAATGATATCTGCAATTGAAATGATGGGCGGAAAGCGTTGGTTCGAGACATTATCAGGTGGGCTCGATACTTCCATCAGCAGTATTCAGCCGGACAGCCTTTTTGACATGTTGTCTGGCAGCGTCGCGCAGATCCTCATTGATGCAAAAGCGCTGGTTTATGACTACCCAATGTTCTTAATGGATAATCCTGTGCCTGATGCTCACCCAAATGCTAAACGTATATTTGGTGAGTTTGTGCAGTCGAAAAAAGGAAAAGCAACGGTGATTTACACGTCCCACGATCCGGATTTAATCAAGCTTGCCGATAAAGTGGTGGTATTAAATGAAGGTGCAGTGGTTTATGCCGGTCCATTAGAGCCGGAGCAGTCTTCGAAGCAGGAACAGCCTTCAGAGCCTCAAGCTTCTCAAGAACCAACCGTTATCTCAAGAGCTACAGCCGTCAACTCAAGAGGCGTCTGCTCAAAAAAATGCAGCCCAACAAGAACAATCAAAGTCTAAGCAAGGAGTCGCTAATGACTAAACAATCTATCGAGAAGGGCAAGCGCTACGGTGAACTTGTTGAATCACAAAATACGGCTCGTACATTGGCGCTGGCCACATGGTCGGTTGCCTTATGTGTTATTGCTTTTGCCACTTGGTCTGTAGTCACTCAAGTTGATGAAATCGCCAAAGCCAAAGGTGCTGTGATTCCGGAAGGCGAGAAGCAAGTATTACAAAGCGCGATTGGCGGGAAGTTAAAGCAAATTCTCGTTAAAGAAGGGCAGTTGGTTGAGAAAGGCCAGCCGCTTGTTGAGTTTGATGCCACTTTCCAGCGTACCGCCCTTGAAGAGCTAAAGTCCCAACAAGTGACGCTTCTAGCCAGTGTGGAACGTATGAATGCGCTGCTTGAGCAGCGTGAGCCTAACCTTGCTGAGTTTGAGGTCGATTACCCAGAGATCGTCAGCCAACAAAAAGCGCAGCTGAACGCGCAAAAAGCCCTCTACTTCCAAAAGCGTGTGGTGCTTGAGAAAGAGAGCGAACAAATTGCAGAGCAGCTTCGTAGTGTAGAAAAGGCCTTGCCGAGTTATGAGAAAGAGTTGAATGCGACTAAGCAAGAGTTGAATATACTAGAAAAGGGTTATAAATCGGGCAACATTTCACGCTTACGTGTGCTTGAAATGCGTCAAAAACTGGCCAGTATTGAGCAGAAAATTGAAGAAGCTCGTGGCAAGAAGTCGGTATTGATTAGACAAGCTGACAGTAATGACCAAAAAATCATACAGCTTCTGGCCGAGGCGAAAGCTAAAGTGAGCGATGATCGTTCTAAAGCCGTCTCTGACTTGTCAGCCCTGAACGCCAGAGTACGTTCAAGCCAAGCGAAACTGACCAACACCATGTTAGTGTCGCCGCTACAAGGTTTGGTGCAAAGCCTGCCAAGTACAAAGAACGGAGGTGTTATTCAGCCGGGTGGGACAGTGGTTGAAATCGTTCCTGTTGGTGGGAAAGCCGACTTTAAAGCTCGTTTGTCGCCAAGAGATATTGGTTTTGTGAGTGTAGGGCAGCCGACTCGTATCAAGATTGATGCGTTTGATTACAGCCGCTTTGGGGCGCTAAAAGGGGCGGTTGAGAGTATTTCACCGACCACAAGTCAAAGCGAGCGTGGCGAGATCTATTATGAAGTCGTCGTCTCGGTGGATGTTCCCTATTTCCGTGATAATCCTGAGAGCTTTTCTATCTTGCCAGGTATGACGGGCGAGGTAGATATTACAACCGGTGAGAAGTCAGTATTCCAGTATTTATGGAAACCGATTTATACCAACGTGAGTGTCGCGTTTGGGGAGCGTTAGTTTGTTTTATAGTTAAAAGTTATAACTGAAATTTAAAAGAGAATAGAAATAAAAAGGAACACTAAATAGTGTTCCTTTTTTGGTTTTAGTGATTGGCATTTTATGCGTTAACTATTTGGATCAATGTCCGGTAACCCATCGATATCGTTGTGGTGGTGGTGCTCATCATCTTGGTTATGGTTGATGTTTGCATCATGGTGTTCCAGCGCGTCTGACATATCCAAGTGCGCTTGGTCATGTGTTGCTGCATCTGGTTGGTCGACTTGTGCAAGTACGATATCCATATCCGCAGGTTGATCGTGAACCGTTGTCGATGTCGCATCGGGTTTAATGCCCAATGCATCCAGATAAGCGGCTGCACCATGGTGACTGCTTTTCTGATCGGGTTCTTGATGGGTCTGCTGGGTTAAATCTAGATTGCTATCATCGCTTAGTGTGACCGTAAAGTCGGCTTGCGAAGCCATGTCTGGCTCGTCATGTTGAACAGGAGGCGGTGGCGGTGGAGCAGGGTGCGATGTATGGACTAAAGGTGTGATCGTCATATCAACCACTTCAGTTCCAACTGTCAGCTTTCCACTATTTCCTGGCCCATGACTGAGTATCTGGATGTTCACATGGGCGACCACTTCATCTTGATTTGACCCTTGTAATGCTACTTCAAATTTATCTTCGTGTTGACCGATACCTGAAGCGCTGCCATGTGGGCCCGTATGAACCTGAGCTTGCTCTTGGTAATGTAAGTGGCCGGTTTGAGGGGCAATGGTTAATGTTCCATATTGCCCATGGTGGCTGGTGACATATTGTCCATTAGGTAAATGGATTCGCCAACCGCTTTGTGCTGTTGGTACCGGAGTTAACGATGGTAATAGTGGTGGCACCCCAAGTGTGCCAGACACTTGGTGGCTTCCCGATGGCGGTCTGACAATAATTGGTTCAGGAATAGCGCTTGCAGCAAAACCTTGGCTACCTGCGGTATTACCGTGTTCGTCAGTCATTGTTGCTTGTACATTAGAACCCGGATGAACTTCAATTTGTATTCCGTGCTGTAGAGTATGAGCATCTAATACATGATCCTGACCGTTAACGACAAGATGCTCACCGATTTTGGCATCACCAGGAGGCGTAACGGTTGCAGTGATCGTGTTTGCTTGTCCTCGGGCGATTTCAGCTTTGCTGTATAAGTTGTCTGCCCCTGCGTTTTCAAAGGTAATTGTAGGAACGCTAACCTGTGTATCGACTTGGTAAGTAACATCTGCAGTGGCATGAGCGCTATTACCTGCGCTATCTGTTACCGCTACTGATGCCTCTATTTTTTGGTCAGCATCGGCAATGAGTTCACTTCCAGGTACGGCAATTGAATAGTGTCCTTTTGCATCGACCACGCCAGTATGCTGTGTCCCATTTACATCTAAAGTCACAATGTCGCCTGCATTATAATCGCCAGAAACGGATCCGGTGATGTCAATGGAGCTGTTGGATTCTTGAGCATTAATCACATTGTCGGCGGTAATTGGGTCTGTTTGAATACCGACGTGTACTTGTGTATCTATATGGACGGAAAGAAGCGAAGATATTGTTGATAGCCCAGATGAAGGAGTTAATGCCTTAGCGGATAGATTATGATTGCCATCGGTTAAGCTATCGACCACTACGCTATATTGACCTGAAGCATTAGATACCGCATGTCCAATAGGTTTTGAACCATCGTATATCGTCACTTGAGAATATGGAATATCGGTGTGTCCGGTAATTGTTGGAGTGGCATCATTAGTCAGATTGTCAGTGTTAGACGAACCTGAATCACTTGTGGATGAAAGCTTAATAGTCACATCAACCACAGGAGCAATAGTTAAGGTCCCTTGAGAAGGCGCTGAATCTTTTAAACCATCACTAACACTATACTGAAAGTCTACATCTCCGTTAAAATCTTTGGCAGGTTGAAAAAGCAGCTTCCCGATATCATAAACAGGAATCTCCTGTCCTGCAGTAACAGCATGCCCATTGATGAGCAGTTGTCCATGAGCAGGATCTGGTAGTTGAGTGATAGTGACGTGATCTAAGGGATCACCATCTTTATCGCTATAACCGAAATCTTGCTCACTAAAGTGATAAGTTTGATCTTCGTCTCCGAGCATTATGGATTGAATAATGTCTGGAGCTGTATCCGTCATCACATCACTTACGTGCATGCTGGTGTTATCAGCTGCACTAGTTGCTGTGGTGCCATCTGGACCAGTCGTGGTCACATCCACATGCAAACGGACATCGCCAGTAGGTGCTGTGTTAGGAAGCACCACGCCAATGCTTGCACGGATCCAATCTTGCACGTCGATTGCTTGACCGTTATGAACCGTTGCTGTGTGCCCATGACCATCATCAAGCATTGTCCCGTCAGGCAGACCTGTGAGTTTAACACTGGTTACATGGTCGTCAGGATCGGTTGCTTGCACATCCAGATTTAGTTCATGATGGAGCGGGTCACCGCCAATTAGTGGGCTATTCAACGAGTGATGTTCTAATGCAGTGGATTGGTGCCCTGTATGATCAACTATTTGTCCACCTTGAACACCCAAATCGAGTAGTACCTTATCATCACCAAGTCCAGGTGTTTGTGCATTGAGAGGGCCAGCTGCCACCTGACCTGCTGTAACGCTACCTTGTACAATAACAGCTGATGAAAACTTTGCATCGACACTAAGGTCACCACCTGCTGCGTGCATCTGACCATCACTACCCATGATTTCATGTTTGTTATTCCCTAAAGGGTGCAATCCATCACCCAAATTCAAGCCATTATCACCCATACGCTCAGCGATGAACTTAGGATAATGCTGCAGTGAACCTCTTGGCGTCGAGTCCAACAAAAAGCCTTCACCTTTTAGTACCGAATCGTCACCAGCAAATTCGCCACTGAGTCGGACGCGGGTACCTTTAAGGTCTGCAATCCAGTGCCAAATGTGTGCTGAATCAGTATGGAAAGCTTGGGCACCATCCTCAAATACGGTCGCGCTATGTGAAGCCGTATCTACAGTAAATGTATATCTATGAGTCCCAGAATCTGTTGTTGTATCGATACCTGTTTGAATAGGCATATGACCAGGCATCCACAAGGTAAGGTTTTGTGGGTTTGTGACGGAAAAACCATGATGGGTGCCATAATATGAGCCATCTCCGGTGTGCTCTTCCAAAGCAACTGGATTATTCATCATGGTTCCCTTTGCTGCAGCATGACCAAATTGTAAGATCACTGCATCAGGGTTGGTGTTTGAGCCGCTTTTCATCCGTACAACAATTTCTGCTGTGATAGATGTTTGGCCATTACCATCAGAGAGATGACTACCATCCAAGTGGCTAACAGCAAGTCCTTTTCCTTGTGCTGATTGCATAACGGCATCAGATGCCGTGTGGATATGAATACTTGCAGCATCGGTGACACTGTCTACCGCCACATGTGCTGAAGCTACTGACGATTGCAAGCCATTTTCACTGACTGAAAACCCAAAGGTAGCGTCTCCGTGATAATTTTGTGCAGGGGAAAAAACCAGCTGTCTAATCTGACCCGAAGCGATGTGTTGACCTGCAGTGACAGGCTGCCCATTTAAGGTCAATGTGCCATGTGAGGCATCTGGCAGTGAACTGATGGTCAGTTGGTCGTAGTTACCAGTACTGAACTCTGCTGCTGTAAAGGTATGTGGACTATCTTCATTGGTCTGAATGGAAAAATCAGTAACGCCAAGCACAGGCTGATCTAAACCATTTACAGTAACGCTGAGTGAATGCTTCGTCCCATCAACGGAACTTATTTCTACTGTATCGATAACACTATCTGTAGAAGTGAGCGATTTGGCAGCCTGATTAGGAGAGAAGTGCCAGTTTCCATCTTTTTCAATAACAAACTCACCATGGGCTGATGTAATAGTCTGTTGGTTAAAAAATGATTCACCCTTGTCAACATCAGTTATATCCAGTTTCCCGGAAACTATCGAATTTTCATCGGTTGTTAGGGAGCTAATACCTCTAATGGTAGGGTTATCATTCGTGCCTTCTACTTGAATATGAATAGTCTCTGTTCTAACTAATTGTCCATTCTGATACCCATATAAGGTGAAAGAGTCAGGAACAACTTGTCCTCCCCTAAGAGCATTGAGATCTGAGTTCGCATAATGAGCATCACCGTCATGATCGATAACGTAATGCCATGTACCACCAGTAGATACCGATAAATGCCCATACTGTCCGTCCGCATGATTTAATGAATCAGATCCATCGGCTTTCATGTGCCAAATGATGTGTTGTCCATTGTGGTACGCATCAAGTTGTCCAGTTGCATCAAGCTGATGGTTCTTTGCTCGACCATCTTCTTTCACATCTCCTTGTAGTTGTCGTACTGCTATATGGAAATCTTCATGATTATTTGCACCGTGACTATCTGTTGCAGTCACTCGAATATCAAAATCACCGGAAACCTCTGGTGGAGGCGTACCCGTCAATTTCAGTGTCGACGGATCAAATGTTAACCAGTTAGGAAGACTCGACACACCAGATGTTGTCACCATTTCTACTGAATAAGTAATGGCATCGCCCTCTGGATCAATGAACAGATTCGCTGGCAAAGTCATATCGATTGATTGATGATTATCATCGTTAAAACTCTGCTCTTGTACATTTAAAATTGGTGCATTGTTAGCCCTTGGTGCCGTCGCATTTATCACGGATGAGGTATTACCAACTTGGTCAGTAATACTCGCTGTCACTTGTGCCCCTGGAGCCACTTCTACATTGACGACTTTCGCCAAAATTTCAGCATCGGTAATAACGTGGGGCTGTCCATTAATCGTGAGTGTATCTCTTGGGTTGATATCCGCAGGCAGATGAATGGTACTGGTGATGGTATTGGCTGCACCAGCGGCCACCTCAGCAGCACTGTAGATGCTATCAACTCCGGTACTTTCAAAGCTGATAGTCGGTGCAGATGCTTGAGTATCAACAGAGAAATGATTATATTCACCAGAATAACCCGAGGCTGTGGTGTTGCCTGCTTTGTCGGTTGCTTGAATATAAGCGGTGTAATGACCATCCGGTAGGTTGGTCGCATCAACCGTGTATCCCCCTTTGCCATCGAGTGTGGCATGCAGGGTTTCAATGACGTTCGTTCCGTCTTTGATGACGATATCGACGCTTACGGTATCTGTACTCACCGACCCACTGAATGTTGGTTGGTGAGTTGTTTCTGTTAGTAGATTGACCTTCGAAATTGTAGGGGCCGTGTAGTCGACCTCTACAGGTAAAGATGCGGTGCTTTTATTTCCAGCTGCGTCGGTAGAGGATACCGTGAACGTGTGTTTACCCTCGGCAATATCCGATGTGGTGAGCTGGTAGATACCCTGGCTATTTGCTGTTCCAGTAGCAATGACTTTGCCTGTTTCATCGGTAATAGAAATAGACGAGTTTGCTTCAGCCGTGCCGGTGATTATCGGGGTATGAATGTTCGTAAGATCGTCGTTTGCAGACACTCCCGAATCAGTTGACGCTTTCAAATCAATGGAGGGCGCAGCGATTTGATCATCATAAGTAAACGTTAGTGATGTTGGAGTGGATACATTTCCCGCAGTATCAGTCTGTCTTACACTCACTGTGTTGGAACCTGATTGCGGCGTGAAGCTTGATGTCCATATGTGTCCGCCATCGGTTGAGTACTCAACGCTAGCGCCTGCTTCTTGCCCTGTGATTGTGAGTGAGCCATCGCTGGAGATTAAATCAGAGGTGCTACTTCCTGAATCGTGAGTTAATGATACTTGGAGCGGCGCAATTACAGTATCAACGTGCAATGAAAGAATGGATGATGTTGCTGGTAAAACTGAAGAAGGAGCTAACGCCTTGGCAGAAAGGCTATGATCGCCATTCGATAAGCTGCTTACCGCCACACTATACTGCCCCGAGCCATCAGACACGGCATGTCCAATAGGTGTGGAGCCATCATAGATGGTGACTTGTGAGCAAGGAATATCCGTGTGCCCGGTGATTGTCGGTGTGCTGTCTTTAGTTAGGTTATCGGTATCGGAAATACCAGTATCATTAGATGCCGCTAAGTCGACGGTGACTGCATTATTTGGCGGAGTGTTTGTCCCGGTTGGTAAACTTGGTTGCGTGGTTGTTACTAGTGGGTTGGAACGCACAGAGGTTGAAATCGTCGGTGATTGTCTTGGCACAACTGAAACATGACCGTTGGTATCAAAGGTGATGAAGTTCGACGATTTGCCACCGTGATTGTCAGATACTTTTACTTCAAACACATCGGTGCCGTGGTATGTGTGTGTCGCCGCGTTATAACTCATTCCAGCAACCGACCCATTGGCTGTGTATACATACGCGCCCGAATCTGGGTCGACCGATAGAGAACCAAATTGCCCTGTTGAACTAACGACAGAGAAAGTATGAGTGTCGCTCACGTCAACATCGCTCTCGGTAAGCGTGCCTGTTGTGGGGGTTGTCTGAGTTACCGATAAAACAGGGTCGTCATTAGTGCCGTTTATTGTGATGGTAATGACATGAGGAGTCCCGTCTTTAGAATGAATAGTAACGGTGTCAGTTAAATTTTCACCTGTGCCTAAGCCCTGAACTTCAGGCTTACGGTTATCAATGTAATAGTTCCACTTGCCATGCTGATCTATTTCCAGTTGCCCCCCCAGTTTCGATTGGTAAGGTGCCCATTCAGGATGAGCCGAAGCCGTCATCAATGTTTTAAAATCGAAGCCTGATTCACCGATATCCGTATCTGTTGCAGTTAATGTTCCGCGTGCCTCGAGCATATAAGAATAGTTTCCTTGTACGGAAACATGGGCGTTGTGATCTTCGGTGACATTTCCTGTATCGACACCACCAAAAACAGCAGCATCATTAACAGCAGCAAGCGTTGTGTTTGCTCCTGTATGAGCAATACCACCGTGTCTATCAGCAACATCATAAGTGAAGTGGACTGCCCCATTGTAATTAGGGTCGGGATTAAAGGTGAAACTGCCATCTGAATTTGATACCAAACTACCGTGGTCGGCCGTCAAGTTTTCAACGTGTAACCAACCTCTATCGTTTGCATCAACATCGGTAGCATTGGCGATTAATTCAGCTTGGGTAATATGTATTGAAGTATCTT
Organism: Vibrio sp. 1F253; assembly: GCF_041439295.1. Lineage (NCBI taxonomy): Bacteria > Pseudomonadati > Pseudomonadota > Gammaproteobacteria > Vibrionales > Vibrionaceae > Vibrio > Vibrio sp. 1F253. Next base: position 74,654 of record NZ_JBGONU010000004.1, read on the forward strand.
CCTTACCTGAAGGTAAAGTGACCTCACCGCTAACTGTTGGTACATCATTATTGCCATGCACAACAACCGATACACTTTTCGAAACGTGGCTACCATCAGTAGACACGGCCTCAACCGTAAAGTGCTCCCAATATTCGTCGCCGTCTCCTAGTTTTGTCGCTTTGCTCTGATCAACGTCATAATGCCATTGCCCATCTGCACTTAGATGGAACGTTCCATACTGACCGCTAATGCCACCTGTTGGTGTTTGTGTCCAGCTCACCGTATCGTGGAGATCAACATCGTGTGCGACTACATTGCCGGAAACTGAAGCACCTGTTTGGGCATTTTCTACGACATGACCAAGTTCTGACTTGGAATCGATTACGACCCCATCCTCTGTGCCGCTAACCTTAACCGTAATAGGAAATTCAGTACCATCGGTTGCTATTAGTTTTATAGATTCGGTTAATGATTCGCCATGCTTTAATTCTTGAACATGAACATTATTATTGTCGCCAATATAACTCCAAGAATGCTCACCTTTGTGAGATCCACTTGCGATAGTGTGGAACTGGAATTTGCCATAAGGAGTCGTAACATCTAGGTCACTGCCTATATTCCATGTGTATTGTTTGCCTGCAAATTCGACCGTGACTTGAGTGTTAGGGTTGTCTACATCCGTAATTTGTAGCGCTTGCCAATCAACAGCGTCCATAATATGGGGATTCGTATAAACAACAGTGGCTACATCTTCAGTCGCTACACCATGGTCAACGCCAGAAATAATGGTTTTGTCATCGACTGCCGCAAGTGTCGTACTCGCTCCGGTATGGGTTACTCCGCCGTGTGCATCTTTGACGTCATAGGTGAAGTGTACATCGCCGTTGTAGTCTTTTTCTGGGGTAAAGGTGAAGGTGCCATCGGCATTGTTTAAAATGGAACCATGGTCAGCATGAAGATTTTCAATAGACAGTAATCCGGCATCGTTTTTATCGACATCGACGGTATTCGCTAATAGTTGAATTGTAGTTAGAGTTTGGCGAGTATCCTCGCTACCACTTTGTAGCACCACTTCTGAAGAGCAATATGGCCTGTCGTTACTGCCATGAATAGTGATGACGATGTCGTGAGTTGTACCATCTTTTGAGTGAATAGTAATCGTGTCGGTTAGACTTTGGCCTTCACCGAGCTGGTCAATAGCAGTGCCACGAGTTGTCGTAGTACCGCAAATAAGTGCTCTGTGCCCTGCATCAGCATGATAATGCCAAGTACCATCAGTGAGTAATACTAAGTCACCATAGGTACCGTGATAGTCATAACCATTGCTACCTTGGTGCTCAAATTCTGCTTCGCCAACATCGGGATCTGTGATGGTTAGCTTGCCATCAGCATACAGTGGTTTATTGCCAAGTGTGGCTATGCCTGGTTGGGCATAGTCAGGTGACATGTCCACGCCGGCAGTATTCTCGGATATCGATCCTGTATCAATCCCAGCGATAGTCGCAGCATCGCCAACCGCCGAGAGTGTCGTTGATGCGCCAGTGTGCGTCACTCCGCCGTGTGCATCTTTGACGTCATAGGTGAAGTGTACTTGACCGTTGTAATCTTTGGTTGGTGTGAAAGTGAAGGTACCGTCTTGATTATCTAGGATAGAACCATGATCGGCATGAAGATTCGTAATCGTTAGTTTGCCTATGTCGTTCGTATCTACATCTAAGGTGTTTGCCAATAGCTCAGATGCACTGATGGTTTGAGCAAGATCTTCTTTACCGCTGTTGAGTTGCACCTCACCAGAACAATACGGACGGTCGTTATCGCCATGAATGGTGATAACGATATCGTGTGTGGTGCCATCTGCAGATTTAACGGTGACAGTATCGGTTATTGATTCCCCTTTTCCCAGATGATCAATAGCTCTGCCGGTTGCATCTTGGCCGATGGAAGCAAAGTAGCTCCAGTCCCCGTTAGTTTGAAGTATGACACGACCATGTGAACCATAATAAACGCCTGTTTGGGCATAGCTTTCACCAGCATCAGCATCAACTATCGATAGGTGGCCATCGGTATGAATTTCATCGTTCCACAATTTCCCTATGTTTCCATGCATATGATCAGGTGAACGGTCATCAACATAGCCGCCAGTCATACTACCGTCTGGTGCGGTGAAAGTGTGCCCTTCATGGACATCGCCAGTATCCACACCTGATATAGCGGCTTTATCTCCAACCGCATCAATATGCAGGGTATTGGTAGTTTCTAACGAATCTTCATGTCCATCATTTACTGTAAATTTAAACTGAACATCGCCATTAAAATCTTGCGCAGGAACGAACTGAAGTTTACTGATGTCAGCTGTAGAGATGTGTTGCCCCGCTGTAACATCGTGTCCATCAAGTACAAACTTACCTTGTGTTGCTGATGGTAGATCTGTGATTGCGATGGAATGTAACGTATCGCCTGTGTCGATATCACTGAATCCAAACTGACTGGCTTGCATTTGGTAATGCGTATCTTCAGTGCCATGTGCAAGTGTCGTCGCAGTAATGCTCGGTTGATCGTTGGTGCCTGTCACCGTTATTGTTATATCGTGAGCAGTGTGGTCTGCAGAATAAACACGATATACAACCTTTTCTACTTCACCTTCAGCTAATGCTTGCAAGCGACTATTGGCTACTTCATATCCCCAAGCGCCACTTGGTGTAATGCGTAAAAAACCACCAAAGGGATCGTGAATCGCCTGTTCTCCTAATAACAGATTGACCTGAAAATGGTCTTGCCCTGCATCAGGATCTGTCACACTCAGCAAACCTGATGCAACGACAGGCTGCAATGAACTGTGACCCACATTATGATCTTCAATAATCGTTCCGGTATCACTACCGCTTATAACCGCTTTATCAGCAACTGCACTTAAACTGCTGGTAGCTCCAGTATGAGTGACACCGCCATGTGCATCTTTGACATCATAGGTGAAATGAACTTTACCGTTATAGTCTTTTTCTGGTGTGAAAGTGTATGTACCATTTTGGTTATCTAAAATCGAGCCGTGATCTGGATGAAGGTTTGCTACTGTAAGCAGTCCAGAGTCATTTTTATCGACATCTATTGAATTTTGTAACAGTTGTGCAGCTGTAATGGTTTGTCTCGTATCTTCAGTACCTGCGTTGAGTTGTACTTCTGAAGAGCAATAAGGCCTGTCGTTACTACCATTGATAGTGATGACTATATTATGTGGTGTTCCATCTTTTGTGTGAACGGTGATAGTGTCTGTGAGTGTTTCACCCTCACCTAATTTATCGATAGCGGAGCCTCTGGTCGTGGGCCTTCCACCAATGTGACTGAGACTTCCAGCATCGGCAAAGTAATTCCAATCTCCATTGGGATTTAAAATTAAGTCACCATATGTACCATGATAGTTATACCCCACATTATTATCAGCAAAGCCAGACTGACCAGAGTCAGGATCAATCGCAGATAAATGTCCATTAGCGTTCAGTGTACTAACTCGAAGTGTCGCCATACCCGGTTGAGCATGATCTGGTGACATATTATCTCCAGCCGCTTTCTCAGTGACACTTGCAGTATCTACTCCACCGACCACAGCATTATCATTCGTGCCGTTCACTGTAATGGTGACTTGATGAGGTGTGCCATCGGCTGAATGAACGGTAATGGTATCAGTAGCGGTTGCGCCATTACCTAACGCTTGAACTGCTGGGTTAGTGTTATCTAAGTCGTACGTCCAAGCGCCATTATCCGTTAGATGTAATGTACCTAAGGTGCCTTGGATATCGGTATTCGCAAAGTGTGCTTCACCGCCATCGGTATCAGTAATGGTTAATGTGCCAGTAGTTTGTAGTTGTGTCTCTTCTGTTACTGCGGCAGCACTTGTACCGCCAATTACAGCCGTATCATTGGTGCCATTTACCGTAATCGTCACTTGGTGTGGCGTGCCGTCTGCAGAGTGAACAGTAATGGTATCGGTAGCTGTTTTATTCGCGCCTAACGCTTGAACGGTTGGGTTAGTGTTATCTAAGTCGTACGTCCAAGAACCAGTATCAGTCAGATGAAGCGTACCAAACGAGCCTACGATATCGGTGTTGGAGAAGTGTGCCTCGCCAGTATCCACATCCGTTACCGCAAGTGTGCCCGAGGTCTGAAGTTGGGACTCTTCGGTTACCACGCCGGCACTGGTTCCGCTTATCACGGCTTTATCATTGGTGCCGTTAACGGTAATTGCAATTTGATGAGGAGTGCCGTCGGCGGAGTGGATGGTTATGATGTCTGTTGTCGCAGAGCCTTGACCAAGAGCCTGTACTTTTGGGTTTTTATTATCTAGGTCGTAGCTCCAATCGCCATTGTCTTTAAGGTGTAAAGTACCCAGTGTCCCCTTGAGGTCGGAATTAGAAAAATGCGCCTCTTTTGAGTCGATATCGGTGATGTTGAGTTGGCCCGAAACCGTTAGGTCTTTATCTTCAGTAACTTGGTTTGAGCCATTACTTGTCCCGATAGCGAAAAACGAACTTGGTGAATTTGCTGTACTACTCGTGATTACCGCATTGTCGTTGGTGCCATTAATCGTAACCATAACTTGATGCGCTGTACCATCAGCTGAGTGAACAGTGACGATGTCTGTCGCAGTTGAACCTTGGCCAAGTCTTTGAATTGCTGGGTTATTGTTGTCTAAGTTGTATGTCCACGCACCGTCTTTGGTGATGCTTAGCGTACCGAAATTGCTAGTTATTTGTGATGCCTGAAAATGATCTTCTCCTAGATCTGAATCTGTTACCGAAAGCAGCCCTTGAACTTGTGTCGTTAAATCTTCAGTTAACGTGCCAGCATCCACACCCGTAATTACGGCATTGTCGTCGTTTCCGCCAATCGTCATATCGATCGTTTGCGGTGTGCCATCTTTGGTGTGAATAGTGAAGCTTTCATGCAGTGAAGTGGCTGCGGTTAAAGCTTGAACATTAGAGAGCGAGTTATCAACTTGATACTGCCAATGTCCATCAGCATCGATAGTTAATGAACCATATTTACCTGAGATAACTTCCGGTGTAACCGAACTTTCATTTTGGTCAGGGTCTATGACATCGATTTTGCCGTTCGCATGTAACAAGCCTTGTGAATCAATATTGTGATCTTCTGTTACCACACCTGTTAAGTCTCCAGAAATACTTGGCGTGTCTTGCTTACCTGTTACCGGTATCTGAACAATGATGCTCGAGCCATTAGATAGGTGTAACGCAAAATGGTCAGTACCTGGTTGGTGCTGATTTAACAGGATGTATTGAGGAGAATTTGGATTCAATACGAATGTGTATTGACCATTTGCATCAACATGAAGCTCTCCGTACGTACCTTTTATGACTTCTGGCATAAAGGTGACAGGTAAAGCGGGCGTCGTAGGCGCATTCGAATGAGTCGGCTGACCGTTACTCCCTGAGGAGATAGTCGGCATCGATACCGAAGGAATGTAATGGACTTGCGGGTGAGAAAGCGTCGATAAATGATGAGAAGGAACCAAGTGAGAGCTCGAACCATGGGCGGCATGACTTGCACTTAAGGTTGAGTTTACGTCGTTGTCACTCGTCTGAGCTTCTTGGAGAGCAACCGCTGATGAGTCCGCCTTGCTATGGTCATCGGTGACATCTTTTTCGGTCACGTTATTTGCGATTACTTGATCTGCAGCGTCGCTGGAATTGTCTATACTCTCTGCAGCAGCGTGTTTAGCCAATGATGGCAAAATCATCATGAGTGACTGAAAAAGTGGGATATTCACTTTTAGATGTGAATGCAGTCTGCGCTTCTTTTTTTGTGTTGGTTTCTTTTGCTCTAGCTCGTTACTTTTCTTACTTTTGATTTCTGTATTTTTCTTGTTTGCTTTGACGTTCTTTTTGTTAGCCATTTTTATCATCCGTGAATCGTGGTTGCACTATCTTAAGTAAAATACACAGATAGAGGTTTCGCTAGCTAATTGGATAATTTTTAAAGAAAAAACTGCAAAGTCGAAGAATTATCTCATTTTGATGAAAGAGAGGATGAATACTTTTTCAACGGTCAGGTAAATATCGGCACAATGGCATTGACCTTACCCTAAGGGGAACGTTTATAGTTGCGTTGTAAATTCAAAGGTAAACTATGACAAACACATTCCGAAAAACTTGGATTATTGTTTTCAGCATCATTGCGATGTTGATGTCTAGCTATGCCTCAAGCTCCTCAGCCTTGATGACTGAAGTAATGATGATGGAAATGGGGTCGAGCAAGTCGGCTTGTTACCACAGTGATACTTCGGTTAATGATTCAATGGCAGGGTGTCATGTGATGAGTGAAGAAGTACACGCTGAAGACTCTAACATGAGTGCCCATGCTTTGATGGCTCAATTCGATATGTCTTCAATGAGCGAAGACGGCAGTCCGATGATGGGTAACCATTGTTCGAGTGCCGATTGCTGTGCCTCAATGTGTTCTGCAAGTCCCTATCCAATTCAGGCTGTTCAAGCCGTTGATCAACTTTCCTTTTCATTAGCTCGTTTTCAATCGGTCACGATTGGCCAGAAAGTCGCACGCGCTCAATCTTTGCTACGCCCACCTTCCGCATAAATCTATATCTAAAAATACAGCTATATCAGTTAGATAAACCTGATAAGCCATTCTTTTTTATGCGCTAATTAGCGCTAGATATGGACATTCATTGTGAATATGAAACCAACAACCTCTGTGTTTTTCATGAACACGAGCTTAGTGGTTGCTGCCTTGCCTATGGCCTTGTTTTCAAGTGCTACGCTCGCGGCTACCACGGCGTCAGCTTCAAATGCTCAACACATTTCAGCACATGACCAAGCAAGCTCGACGCAGCAACTCAATACACTGATTGAGATTGCTTTAAGCGAAGATGGAAATCGCAAACAGTACTTTGCTCAGTCTCAAGCGATGCGAGAAACGGGCATTGCCAGCTCGACCTTAATGGACCCGAAATTGAAAGTTGGATTTGGCGGTTTGCCTGTCGATAGCTTTCAATTCGACGAAGACCCGATGACCAATATATCGGTAGGGTTGATGCAGCAGTTTGAGCGTGGCGATACGCTTAACCTTCAACAGAAAAAGGCAGGCCAACAGGCAGATGCTTTAGCTTTGCAGGTGCAAGCAAGAGAATTGACGGTTGCGAATAGCATGACGCAGCTTTGGCTTGAGTTAGGTTATCAGCAAAAGGCTGAGTCGGTGATTCGTCAAAATCGTCGTTTGTTGGTTGAGCTTGAAAACTATGTACAAACCAATTACTCAATTGGTAAAAGTGAAGCTCAAGATCTGCTTAATGCTCAGCTTCAAGTGAGCAAGCTTGATGAGAAACTTCAGGCAAACCAGCAGGTTCAGCGCCGCTTAATCTCTCAGCTTTCTGAATGGTTGGGTTCTGATTGGCTAGGCTCTCAGGTTCTTGATTCTCAGGGTACACTGAATGCAACTAACCAAATCGATTGGTCGTTGTTGGAAAGCAAATTAGCGACCACTATCGATTCAACTAAGCACTACCAGCTACTGACTGACCATCCTTTGGTTAAGATCTCCGATGTCAGTATTTCCTCCAATCAAACTCAGGTTGAGTTAGCCGAGCAAGCTTATACCCCGCAGTTTGGGGTGGAAGTGATGTATGCACACCGTCAAGCCAATAACATGGCGGGTGAACCAGCTTCTGATCTTGTGAGTGCTTATCTGACAGTCGACATCCCGCTGTTTACAGGGAGCCGACAAGATAAAAACTTATCGGCTGCTCAGTATCAAGTTGGTGCGGCTAAATCTCAAAAAGACACCTTACTTTCCCAAATGAACGCGCAAGTGAACGCATTGCTGGTGGACAGATCAAATCTGATCCAGCGATTAGATCGCTATCAAACGTCCTTGCTTCTTCAAACCGCAGAACGAATCAGCGCGGTTGAGAGGGGCTATCAAAACAATACCGCTCAGTTTAACGATGTCATTTTAGCAACGACCGATGAGCTGGCGCTTAAGTTAGAGCAACAACGTTTGATCACCGATCTCAACATCGTTAACAGCAAACTGGCGGCGTTAGTCAGTGGCTTTGAATACCAAGTAAACCAACCACAACTCAACTCAAGCGCAACTAAACACACAGCCAATCAATAAGGAAATAGGCAATGAATACAGTAAAAGTAGCGACTATCGCTTTATTGGTCGGTGGTGCATTGGGTTTTGGTGTGAACCATTTTCTAATTAATCCAGCACACGACATGTCAGCAATGGCAACGAGTACAGACGCCGAAGTAAGTAAACAAACCAAGGATGAACCTCTGTACTGGGTGGCTCCGATGGACCCAAATTATCAGCGTGATAAGCCGGGCCAGTCACCAATGGGGATGGATCTTATCCCTGTATATGCTGACGATGTGAACGGCGGAGCCAAAGATAAGCCCGGTACCGTGTTCATTGATTCTTCGGTAGAAAATAACCTGGGTGTCAAAACAGCGAAAGTTAAGTTCGAAGCGCTGTCTCCTCGGATTGAAACCGTGGGTTATGTGGCGTTCGATGAAAGTACATTGTGGCAAACCAACGTAAGAGCAGCTGGTTGGGTTGAGAAGCTCTACATCAACGCTGTGGGTGAGAAGGTAAACAAAGGTGATGTGCTTTTCACACTCTATTCTCCAGAGCTTGTTAAAGCACAAGAAGAGTTGATCAGTGCTTATAAAACGGGTCGTAAAGGTTTGATCAAAGGCTCGACTGAACGCTTAATTACCTTGGGTGTTGATAAGACGCAAATCCGCGCTATTACGCGCAAAGGTAAAGCCTCGCAAACCATTGAAATTAAAGCGCCAGCCGATGGTGTCATTGCAAGTCTGAATATCCGAGAAGGTGGTTACCTTTCACCTGCACAAGCGGTGATCAGTGCAGGCCCACTAGGCGAAGTATGGGTTGATGCTGAGGTGTTTGAGCGTCAAGCGCACTGGATCTCGTCAGGCAGCAATGCGGTGATGACGCTAGATGCCATTCCCGGCAAAGAGTGGTTGGGTAATGTCGATTACGTTTACCCAATCCTTGACCCAAAAACTCGAACTTTGCGCGTTCGTTTGAAGTTCTCCAATCCAAATGGTGAGCTTAAGCCAAATATGTTTGCCAATATTGCGCTGAAACCCATCAGTGATGAAGCTGTTCTTACTATTCCAAGATCTTCGGTGATTCACTCCGGTGGTATGACTCGAGTGGTGATGTCTGAAGGTTCTGGCAAGTATCGTTCTGCGCGTATTGAGGTCGGTCGTGAAGCTGGCGAAAAAATAGAGGTGCTTCAAGGGCTGGAGCAAGGTGAGAACATTGTCACTTCTGCGCACTTCATGTTGGATTCTGAATCGAGCCAATCTGCTGATCTGTCACGCATCAATAGTGTTGAGGAAGAAGCTGAAACCGTATGGGCGAACGGTGAAATTTCCGACGTTATGCAAGGCAGTCGTATGGTGATGATTAACCATCAGCCTGTTCCAGAATGGGATTGGCCGGGCATGGTGATGAACTTCACCTTTGCGGAAGGCTTGGACATGAGTGACGTGCAACGTGGTAAGGCAATTGACTTTGAGATGCGAAAGACAGAGTCAGGGCGATACGAGGTTGTTGATTACAAGGTCAACAAACACAAGATCGCCGGCGAAGTTTGGGTAACGGGTGACATTACCATGTTGATGGCAGATTTTGGCATGATCACTGTAAAACATCAGCCAGTCCCTGAGTGGAATTGGAAAGCGGGTGAAATGAATTTCCAAGCCAGTGATGACCTTGATTTATCTGAGTTTGCCGAGGGTCAAACCATTCGGTTTCTAGTGGCGAAGCAAGGTTCTGATTATGTGCTCAAATCTCTCGAACCGACGAATAGCACGGGTGAGGGCGAACTATGATCAATGCAATTATTCGCTGGTCTATTAGCAACCGTTTCTTAGTGCTGGTTGCCACTGTCGCCATCGTATTTGGCGGTTCATACAGCGTTAAAAATACACCTGTCGATGCCATTCCTGATTTGTCAGATGTTCAGGTAATCATCAAAACCAGTTATCCGGGTCAAGCCCCACAGGTGGTCGAGGATCAGGTGACCTATCCATTGACCACCGCCATGTTAGCTGTACCGGGTGCTGAAACAGTTCGTGGCTACTCGTTCTTTGGTGATTCCTATGTCTATATCATCTTCAATGACGATACCGATATGTACTGGGCGCGTTCACGAGTGTTGGAGTACTTAAGCCAAGTTGCACCTAACTTACCATCGAGTGCCAAGCCAACACTAGGACCCGATGCAACCGGTGTGGGCTGGGTTTACAGCTACGTGTTGCAAGATAAAACAGGTCAGCACGACTTAGCGGAACTTCGTAGTTTGCAAGATTGGTTCTTGAAGTATGAATTGCAAACTGTAGAAGGCGTGTCTGAAGTGGCGACCGTTGGCGGCATGGTGAAGCAGTATCAAGTACAGATTGATCCTGCCAAGTTACGTGCATATGACCTGACGCTTCAGCAAGTCAACAAGGCGATCCAAGATGGTAATCAAGAAACAGGAGCGTCTGTTGTTGAGATTGCGGAAGCCGAACATATGGTTCGTACCACCGGTTACCTGACAAGCATCGAAGATATTCAATCTCTGCCGCTAAAAGTGACCGACAAAGGTACTCCGCTGCTATTAGGTGACATTGCTGACATTAATCTTGGCCCGCAAATGCGTCGTGGTATCTCGGAACTCAATGGTGAGGGTGAAGCGGTTGGCGGCGTTATTGTGATGCGCTTTGGTGAAAATGCCAGTGAAGTGATCGACTCGGTGAAATCCAAGCTCGCTGAACTGCAAGCTGGCTTACCTGATGGTGTCGAGATTGTCGCAACTTATGACCGTTCTACTTTGATTGATTCAGCCGTTGAAAACCTTTGGAAGAAGCTGGCTGAAGAGTTCATCGTGGTCGCCGTCGTGTGTGCGCTGTTCTTGTTCCATATCCGATCATCACTGGTTATCGCGCTAAGTCTGCCTGTCGGTATCTTAGGCGCATTCATCGTTATGCATTGGCAGGGTATTAACGCCAACATTATGTCTCTTGGCGGGATCGCGATTGCGATTGGCGCCATGGTGGATGGTGCCATCGTGATGATTGAGAACGTTCATAAACACATTGAACGGACTCCGCTCACTGACAAAAACCGTTGGCAGGTGATTGGTAAGGCAGCAGAAGAAGTTGGCGCACCGCTGTTCTTCTCTCTGATTATCATTACCTTGAGCTTTGTGCCTGTGTTCGCGCTAGAAGGGCAAGAGGGCAAGATGTTCTCGCCACTTGCGTTTACCAAGACGTATGCGATGGCTACAGCAGCCGGTTTGGCAATCACGCTGGTGCCTGTGTTAATGGTTTATTTCATTCGCGGTAACGTGCTACCTGAACATAAAAACCCAGTAAACCGTAGCCTAGTGGCGATGTATAAACCGCTTCTAAACCTCAGCCTAAAATATCCCAAGGTGATGATTGTTATCGCACTTGGCTTAATGGCGTCTGCTTATTACCCAACCAGTAAGCTTGGCAGCGAGTTCATCCCTCCTTTGGACGAAGGGGATTTGATGTACATGCCAACCACGTATCCGGGCATCTCAATAGGTAAGGCTCGTGAGTTGTTGCAACAAACCAACAAGCTCATCAAAACCATTCCAGAAGTCGAAACCACGTGGGGCAAAATTGGTCGAGCAGAGACGGCAACCGATCCTGCGCCACTGACCATGATTGAAACGGTTATTCAGCTTAAACCGCGAGAACAGTGGCGTGACGGTGTCACTACTGAGTCTCTGCGTAAAGAGTTTGATGATCTGATTCAATTCCCCGGTTTGACCAACGCTTGGGTCATGCCAATCAAAACCCGTATCGACATGTTGGCGACGGGTATTAAAACGCCAATTGGTATCAAAATCGCAGGCCCAGATCTGAGCGTGATTGAGGATATTGGCTCTCAACTTGAACCCATCCTCAATAGCGTGAGTGGTACTGCTTCTGTCTACGCTGAGCGTGTTGCGGGTGGTCGTTATGTGACGATAGACATCAAGCGCCGCTCTGCTGCTCGTTACGGATTAAGCATCAAAGAGGTTCAGCAGGTTATTTCGACCGCAGTTGGCGGTATGAATGTCGGCGAAACGGTAGAAGGGCTAGAGCGTTATCCAATCAATGTCCGTTATCCGCAAAGCTATCGTGATTCTGTCGTTAAGTTGCAGAACCTGCCGTTAGTGACACCAAACGGAGCGCGAATTGCTTTGTCTGATGTTGCAGATATTCGCTATGAAGATGGACCACCAATGATTAAGACGGAGAACGCGCGTCCTAATGGCTGGGTGTTCGTTGACATCGAAGGTCGCGACCTTGGTTCTTATGTGGCAGAGGCGCAAAAAGTCGTTACAGATAAAATCGTCTTGCCTGCTGGATATTCATTGGCGTGGTCTGGTCAATACGAATACATGGAGCGCGCCAAAGAACGTTTAAGTGTCGTTGTGCCAATCACCATCGCCATCATCATGTTGTTGCTCTACCTCAGCTTCCGCCGCGTTGGTGAGGTGATGATGATCATGCTGACGTTGCCACTCGCAATGGTTGGTGGTTTATGGCTGATGCATGTCCTCAATTACAACTTCTCCATTGCAGTGGGGGTGGGCTTTATCGCCCTTGCCGGGGTAGCTGTTGAGATAGGTGTGATCATGTTGGTCTACCTAAATCAAGCATGGCACTACAAGAAGTTGGATGCGGAGCAGAACCAGAAAGCACTTCAGCGTGAAGACCTAACGGATGCTATTCGTGAGGGCGCAGGACTGCGTGTTCGCCCAGTTATGATGACAGTACTTACGGTGATTATTGGCCTCATTCCAATTATGTATGGCGAGGGTACGGGCTCTGAAGTGATGCAGCGAATTGCTGCGCCGATGATAGGCGGAATGGCGTCTGCACTATTGCTTACCCTACTGGTGTTGCCTGCAATCTTTAAGCTCTGGAAACAGCGTGAGATTACGCATAGCCAAAACGAACCAAACAAATAACGTATTGATTATTAGCCCTTACTGACCAAAAACAGAGTGAGTAAGGGCGTACCACATGAACATGTGAAACTAACAAATAAATAACTGAATTAATCTAAGGAACGATCATGAAAAAGACACTTATTGCGATTGCATTGACGTTAACTACTGCAACGGCTTTTGCTGAAATGGACCATTCGATGATGAAGAGTGGAGAGATGGATCATTCAAAAATGGATCACAGCATGATGAAGGATGGAAAGATGGACCATTCGAAGATGATGAATATGGATGGAATGATGAATATGGAAGGCATGTCTGAAGTGGGTATGCCTGCGACAGGCGCAAAGCCGGATAAAGTGGTTCATGTTCTGTTAAGTGACGATATGAAAATCACCTTTAAGAACAAGGTTGATATTGAGCCGAACGACGTGGTGCAGTTCGTTGTTATGAACACGGGCAAGATTGATCACGAATTCTCGATTGGTTCTGCTTCAGAGCAGTTAGAGCACCGTGAAATGATGAAAAACATGGGTAATCACGCTCATGACTCGGGAAGTACAGTCACAGTTAAGCCGGGCAAAGCGAAGCAGATACTTTGGCATTTCCACGGTGATAATCAAGTCGAATTTGCCTGCAATATTCCAGGACACGCGGAAGCGGGCATGGCGAAGTCGATAACGCTTTAGGGATTATCTAATAGAGCTAGAAATAGCTGCTGGGAAAGTACTAAAAACAGAAAGCTAAAAGATAAGTCTTAGCTCATCGCGCTAGTTGAGACTTATCTTTCTTGGCCATTACTGTAATAGGATCGATGTTTCCAGTAGGTGGTGAGCTTCGCCACTGAGGTGTGGTAGCTCTGCCATGATCTTCTTAAGTTTGTCGTCGATCGATTCCACTTCATTCAAAGAACGAAACGCAAGCACGGCCTGTTCTGGTTCGCTGCTCGCATAACCTTTCAACTTATTAAGCTGAATTTTGTTCGCATTTTCGACTTTTGACAGTGCGACATTGATTGCTTCGATGTTTATTGTTAACTCATTGCTTTTAAACATTTTTAATTATTTTTGGTTGTTGCTAATGCGCGCACATTAACACAACTGTTTTTTCGGATATTGACCAAGATTATTAAATTGGAACAATTTTGACAATCGTTAAAAGCTAGACTGCAATATGTGATGGGAAAGGTTTAAGAAATTCGAAGCGATTTAAGGAGTTAATAGCGCTAGCTACTTAATTAGCGTTGGTTGGTTAGACTTAACAAAATGGGTTTAAGCTATATAGATTAATGCTTATAGATTTAACGAGCGGAGAAGTTTTTTGAATAGGGTATCGCTGGAAGAAAACACGTAACGAAACATAAAGAGGAATTGGAGCGTGCAGCGGGAATCGAACCCGCATCATCAGCTTGGAAGGCTGAGGTAATAGCCATTATACGATGCACGCACACTGTCTTAAGAGTAAGACTGAAACATCAAGAAGACTGGAGCGTACAGCGGGAATCGAACCCGCATCATCAGCTTGGAAGGCTGAGGTAATAGCCATTATACGATGCACGCACACTGTCTTAAGAGTAAGACTGAAACATCAAGAAGACTGGAGCGTACAGCGGGAATCGAACCCGCATCATCAGCTTGGAAGGCTGAGGTAATAGCCATTATACGATGTACGCACATCGTCTTAACGAGTTTGATAATGCCACATCTAACTGAAAACGAAACCTTTTTCTTTCATTTTTATTCTAAGTGCTCGCATAACCACCACTCCGCTAGTTTTTCCATCATGTTCGGCGCTTTTAGAGTGAATAAAATGTGACTAAACTCTCGTTAAACGTAGGGCGAGAAACAACAAAGAACCCTCCACTCTTTCTAAGACCCATTCAGTTGGATTTATAAACCTATTTTAGTGGTGTTTTCTCATCATAAAATCAACATAAATACAGGCAATTTGACCGTTAACATAAACTGATTTCCATTCGTATTTTGATGCCCAATAATAACAATCTGGATGCATTGTTTTAACTTGCCAGTCTGCCAAAGTATTCATCAAGCGAATCCGAAGCGGGTGGAGTTATAGGCTCCTCTAAGCGTTCGAAGGAAAAAGTAACGAATTTAGTTGATAATTCATGCAAAACTCTCGTCATTACGTCTATCGTTTGGTACATTTGCCGCACATTTTGTCTCCCCTAAAATTCCCATGCCTTCTCAGTTCCGAATTAACAAAATTGTTGAAATTGGTGACACTCTTCATCGCAGTGGTTGTGCTCCTTACAAGCTAGAGAAATACACCCAATTCTATGCAAAAAAGCATGGTGTTGATGTGATGATCCAAGCAACGCCAACCGCGATTAATTATCAATTTCCAGACGATAACAACGCCGTTATTCTTAAGCGTCTAAAGCCTGCTTCGATTAACTTGAGTTTGTTGGCCAATACCATCATTCGTATTAACCAACCGAGCAGTGAGCCTGTGCCAGAGCCTGTCGGTTACTCTAAACTTGTGACGGCACTGGCCAATATGGGTATTCCGCCAGCGTATCTGATGCTAATTGGCAGTACGTTAGAAGCGGTTGGCTTTTCTGCATTACTGGGTCTGATGGTTTGGGTATGTCAGCAAGTTCTTCATTCACGTCGCGCTATTGCGGTTGAATTCATCTCGGCACTATTAACGGGTATCTTCGTGGCATTTTTGGCAAGCACAGGGTTGCCGATCCCGGTGTGGGCGTTATGTATCGCTTCGATTGTCTTGTTTGTCCCCGGGTTATCCATAGCCAACGCACTAGAATGTTTGGCGTTTAATGATCTCGTCTCTGGTACCAGTTTGTTAGGGCAGAGCGCATTAACCCTGATAAAGCTGTTTGTCGGGATTATTATGGGGCTCAACATTGGTGAAGCGATATGGGGACAAGCGGTCTCCATTGACTATACGAATGCGGTTCCGACATGGATGCACATATCTGGTTTGGTGTTGATCTCGGTGTCGATTGGTGTGATGTTCAATGCGCGTCCTAAAGACATCTTACTTGGCTTGCCAGTGGCAGTTCTGGGTATGTGGGGGCCGTTCTATCTAGGTTTTGACAGTGGTTGGGTTGTCGGTACTTGGGTTACGACGGTTCTTATTACTTTGTACGGGACTTGGATTGCCAAGAAGATGGAGCTCACGGGCTCTATTTATATCGTGCAGGGGATCATCATCTTGGTTCCGGGTAGTCGAGTATTAGTGAGTGCCAGCCAGTCGGTGTTTGAACAATCGATTTTACCTATTCCGAGTATTGGTTTGTCGGCGTTGTTCATGTTCTCTGCAATTGTGGCAGGGCAAATCACCGCTTACTCGATTTACTCACCAAAAGTCGAACGTTAATCCGTTCCGCCTCCCAAGCCCTTAAACAAACACAGCTTAGCGGCTGTGTTTGTTCGTTTTAGGTACTGATCTTTTTTAAGACAATTAAATCTCCGTAAAACTTGTTAGATTTATGCTCGCTAAGCCTGACAAGAGTCATTAAAATGGAACAAATTCTATTTAAATGAAGTATTAACGTATGTCTTTACCTCCTTGCCCGCAATGCCAATCTGAATATGTCTACCCAGACCAAAACAACCTAATCTGCCCTGAGTGTGCCTATGAGTGGAACCCAGAAGAAGAGCGTTTAGAAAGAGAAGCCGCGCGTGTTAAGGACGTAAATGGCGTTGTATTGGAAAGTGGTGATAAAGTTACCTTCATTAAAGATCTAAAGATCTAAAGATCTAAAGATCTAAAGATCTAAAGATCAAAGGCAGTTCTTCTGTACTGAAAATCGGCACTAAAGCGGTAATCAGACGAATCAATGAAGGCAAAGATCATCAGTTAGATTGCAAGCTTGATGGTGGTGGTGAAATGCTCGTTACAGCGAAGTACGTTAAGAAGCAGTAGTCGAGCGTTGGCTATATAGTTCGTTGATTATTGTTGGAGGTATTTTGAAGTATTCGACAAGGCCCGCTCAGTTATCAGATTACGAATTTCTGTTTGAGCTTAAGAAGGCCGCTGAATTTGAGCCCATCAAAGCTGTATTTGGCTGGGATGAGCAGGTTCAACGAGATATACACGCTGAAGAGTGGGCAGAAGAACGGCCTGAAATCATTGAATATCAAGGTAAAGCGATTGGTTGTGTGTTGTTGCAAGACAAGGGCGACCACTTCTATTTTTGCCGATTCTTCTTGCTGCCTGAGTATCATGGAAAGGGAATTGGTAGCCAAGTACTGAAAGACTTCTTAACTAAGGCTGATTGCTTAACTAAGGCTGACAGCCTCAATAAACCCGTCGAACTTTGTTATCTACAAGGTAATCGAGTTGGGGAGCTGTATCTAAGATTTGGCTTTGAAATCACCTCGCAAAACGATCAGTTTGTTTATATGTGGCGGTCACCTGGCCAACATAGCAGATGTTAGATATAGCCTTTTAAAGTTATAGAACAAATAGTTTTATATCAATGTAACTAAGTCTTAATCGCTATGTCTTGTGGCGGCACACCGAAGGTTTTCTTAAAAGCATTGGTGAAATTAGAAGGGTGCTGATAACCCGCTTCATAGGCGGCCTCGGTGATTGAAACCAACCCTCGTTCTAAATGCTGGCGTGCGATCTCTAATCGTCTCAAACGGATGTAACCGTTGATTGTCATGTTGTATGACTGCTTAAAACGCCTTTGAATATTAGATACACTCATCGAAAAATGCTCAGCAAGCATTTTTAGGCTCAGCTCTTGGTCGAGATGAATTTCAATAAAGCAGATTACAGCCTCAATTCGTTCGTCATAACTTTGATGTTCAATGTTAGTTACACGTGTCGCTGGTTTTATTATTTTTGGTTTAGTTTGGTAAGCCAGACAGCAAGTTTGTGGTAGTTGATGCATCGAATTCTCAAGGATCTGTTGAGTTAAGGATTCTATATGCAACTTCTGATGGAAGTTATTGGGTGAAGAGCAAGTCGTCAATTCTTGTGTCAGCTTCCAGATTTCTTCCGTCACTTCTAATTGGAAGTTGGCATTATGTGTATTGATGAAGTTTCGGCATTCACACTCTTCGGTTACTCGAGATTCGAACCATTTTGGTTTGACTAAGATGTTAATCTTATTGAGTTTATTGCTTGCTGTCATCACTCGACGGAAATTGGCGGGTTTAGTGAGGTTGACCACCACACCTTGAGGTTGATGAGTGGCATCGAGATCAAATTCGAGATCATCGTAACCAAATGACAGCTTACCTTCCAAAAGAATGGTGATCAGAACTGAAGCGTGAGCGGTAGAGATTATCTTAGTATCGACGAGCTCAATACAGCGGCCACCGTGGATAAATATTAGTTCATTATATTGATAAGAAAGAAATTTCCCCTCAGCCAGTGATGTCTGTGTAGTTTGACCTTGTGTGACAATAATCTGCTTTTCTGTTTGCTCCAACTTTTTAGTCAGAGTGACTTTGCCAATTTTAGCTCGTTTAGACGTTACTTCACTCATTTGACCGTTCCTCATAACAGCTGTGCGTTTTTGCATAAGCAAATCATCTGTGCATTTATAGGTTACAACTCTATCATGATTGATAATTATTATCATTTACATCTAGGATTGAATCTATGGAAAGCCCAGTCAGATCAACAATTAAGCTTTCAGCCCTCTATATCGCAATTGCCAGCACGTTTAGTAGCTCTGTTATGGCCGAAGAAAGTACATCGCACTTCGATGAAGTTGTGGTTTGGGGAACGAAAGTCTCAAGCAACACTGAATCGATCATTGCAGATGACATGTCACTGAAGCAAGCTGACCATATGTCAGATTTGCTGCGCGAAATCCCCGGTGTTGATGTTGGGGGAACGCACTCGATCAACCAGCGAATTACGATTCGCGGCCTAAGCGAAACTGACTTAGACATTCGATTAGATGGCGCTTCTCAGCACGCCAACATGTTCCATCATATTGGTAATTTGACTCTTAACCCTGACATATTGAAATCAGCTGATATCCAAGTAGGTAACAACTCGGTGACGCAAAATGGGTTAGGCGGTTCAGTGCTGTTTGAAACCAAAGATGCCAAAGATCTACTTCGCTACGACGAGACTTTTGGCGCTCGTGTTTACGGCGGGTATGCCACGAATGCAAGCCAGCAAGGTTCACTTACTGTGTATGGTTTGTTGTCAGATAACGTCGATGCCATGCTTTACAGTCATTACATGAGCCGTGACAACTTTGAAGATGGTGATGGTACTGAAACCTTTGGCTCAGAAGGGGATGTATACAATATTCTAGGTAAGATTGGTTTTGAGCCAAGTGACTTACACCGTTTTGAACTCTCTTATGATATGTACCGTGATAACGGTGATTACAGTCCACGCCCTGATATGTCGGGTGGTACGAACGTGGGTTTGTCTAAAAACATCCTAATTCCCACCGATTACAACCGTGACACCATCACGGCCAGCTACGAGCTGCGTGGTGAAAGTCATCAAGGTAACGTGACTCTATACAACACGGAAACTGAGATTCAGCGAGATGAAAGTGTTATGGCACCACGTTGGCCTGCTAATCGCTTATCCAAAAACACGGCTAAAAACCAAAACTTTGGTCTCAACGCAAAGTTCCAATCCGATTATCGCCTGATGTCGTTTGATAACATCGCGACTTATGGCTTTGACTATATGGACAAGTCATCGAGCAGCTATTACGGCAGCAGCAAGTTTATGGACGAGTCAGCAATCTCTACAGCCCTTTTTGTTGAAGATCAGTTCTACTTTACTCAAGCATTCTCGGTCACGGCAGGGCTTCGTTTTGATGATTACCAACGTAAAGCAGAAGTTGGTAGCGAAGATTTTGACGATGTAACTTGGTCGTTGGCCACTCAATGGGATGTTACTCAAGATTGGACGCTGTTCGCGAGTACACGTTCGTTGTTCAAAGGCCCGGAGTTGATGGAGAGCTTTATTGCTTACCAAGATGTCGCTTATTTGGCTAACGATCTGAAGGCTGAGACAGGGCAGAACACGCAAGGTGGTGTCCGTTTCGACAAGCGCTTGGATAATCACTTTATTGGTGCCAACCTGACAGTATTCCAAACTAATATTGATGACTATATTGCCGAAAAGTATCAACGTGCAAGTAAGAGTTATTTGATTTATAACCTAGGTGACGTTGAGATAAAGGGCTTCGAGGCGAGCCTATCTTATGGCTACGAGATGTTTAACAGTAAGCTGTCCTATGCGCTTTCAGAGACTAAAAATAAAGATACAGGCGGTGCAGTCGCAGGTGGCAATGGTCGAAGTATTGATATGGGTGACAGCATTACGCTGACACTCGATTATCAGTCTGAAGCGCTTGAGACTATCTTTGGTTGGAATTCGATGTTTGTTAAAGACGAAGACAACGTATTCGATGGTCAGCCGATCAAAGAAGGCTATGACGTTCATAACCTGTTTGCTCAGTGGGTGCCATCGAATCTTGATGGATTGTCTGTCACCTTTGGTATCGATAACGTGTTTGATGAGCAATATACCTCACACGCTTCTCGTTCAGGTACGGCAAGAGGCTTTACCTTGGATGACTATGAACCAGGCCGTAACTACAAGCTTTCTGCTGCTTATCAGTTCTAGAGAAGGCTTTAGCGTTTAGGTTTGGTTAGCGCAATAAACTGGCGGTCGTAGAGATCCGGAAGGGGTATTGCTCGAAATTGAAGTTATCCGTTTAAGTCATTCTAGTGAAAAGAAAAACGCCTCTCGAGCAAGGAATCGAGAGGCGCTTTCGCCTTATTTGTTATTGTGGGAATCACTCAATAGGTAAAGACAGCACACCACAATTGAGTTCTACTTGGCTCAGCCATTCTGTTGGAATCGCTCCGTCTTCTTCGTAGAAACACGCCGCTAATACCGCGCCAATCACAATCGCACGCCCGCAGCTGTCACCGCCACATAAGATATTGTCTCGAATACCTTGTTTATAGCTCTGAGCACCCGCAATGATGCGAATTAGCAAGGGAAATGCGGCACTCAGTTCACAATGCAATCCAAACTTCTTCGCGGCATCTGTTATTGAAAGCTCAGGTTCAGCCAATGCTTCATCGATTTGATCATGTATAAATCTGCTGCAAGTTTGTCGCACCATTTCTACGGACTGTAATGGTGAGTTGCCTTGAATCGCTGCTTGAATCAACAGGGTGATGGCTTGCGCCCATTCCACGGCTTTGTCGTTGTTGTTGGTCACTCGTACCGCGCTCTCTACCATCGCTGGTAAGGTGTGAGAGGTATAAGTACAGGCTACTAATGGAATGATCTTTGAAACTGCGGGGAGCTGCGTATCGTCTGCGCCACAGGCAGTAATCGGGGCGCCCTCTAGTTCTAATTGATGGATGTTCAGCAAGCTCATGCGCGTCGCTTTATCAATGTAGCCTTGCCAACTACCACCGAAATCAAACCATTTGCGGAAATGTTGAATATAGCTCGCTTCATCGTATTTTTGGTTGTCGACTAAACTATCGACCATCGCCAATAACTGAGCACCGTATTGCGAGTGCTCACCGGACGTTTTTCCTTGGTGCGCAAAGTAGCCTTTGTCTTGATAATCGAACTGATTCGGTGAGCGAAATTCTGGCTCGAAACCAGCCACGTGTAAGATCCTCTCTTGGTCATACAGCCAGTGCAACCCCATGGAAGCGGCGTCTCCAACCAATGCGCCGACAACGGCGTAAAAAGCTCTTTCTTTATGATTGTCCATGCTGAGTGATGTCCTTGAGAAGAATCAACGTAGTTCGATACTTCAAGTATAGTGATTAGACGAGTATTTCGCTGTGTTTCTAAGAAGAAATATGAAGGGATAAATCCCGATTGGTCAATAGCTTAAACCAATCAGGTGAACTTGATAAGGGAAAGGAATGGTCGGGCGAGTCGGTACTATTAATTAATGACGTTACTGATGGTTAAGGTAAGCACTAGAACGTTGTTCAGTCACTTTGAACAGACGCGAAAGCGCAAAGCATAAAGCAAAATATACGAAGCCTACAATCAGCCAGATCTCGAAGATCAACCCCGATGAGTTTGCCATCTCAGTACCAACAAACGTCATCTCTTGGATCGAAATCAGAGACACAATCGACGTGTCTTTAACCAAGGAGATTGCTTGGCCTGCCAATGGTGGGGTGATGGCAGTTAATACTTGTGGGCCAACCACAAATCGATACTTAGACAATGCAGACAAGCCAAGCGAATCGGCCGCTTCCCATTGGCCTTTAGGGATAGCTTCTAAACCCGCTCGAATCACTTCCGCAATATAAGCAGAAGAGAGCAAGCCAATACAGATAACACCAGACGCTAAGTTTTCCCAAAGGTTAGCTGGGCCGAACAGGAAACCTTGAACAGCGTTAATCTCGCCATTATGTTCACGTAAGATACTTTCTAAACCAAGTAATGGAATCAGTTGGTTAGAAACGAAGAAATAGAAGATGAAGACAAACACCAGTGGCGGAATATTTCGAACCAACTGGATAAAAATCAGTGCAGGCGTTCTGAAGAAAGCAATCTTGGAGTGCCTTGCAACACCGAGTAATGTCCCAAAAGAAAGAGCTAACACCATGCTCCAGACACTCAAGCGCAGTGTAGCGATCAAACCTTGAAAAAAGTAGGGAATACTGCCTTGAGAAGGTGGAATGAAAATTAGGGTAAACGCATCTTCCCAGCGCCACTGGTAGTTGATACCAACAGCAGAACGATAATAAAGCCAGCCTGCAAACACACAAATGACAGCGAGTAACACGCCATCTAAAAGAGTAATGCGTTGATACCAAGGCTTCATATGAACGTTGGGCTTAGGTGTTGTTAATGCGCTAGTACTACTCACGTCATTCCTGTTTAAACATCAATTATTATTGGGTTGTTGCTTGGATCTAAAACGAATCAAATAAAGCTACTTAAAAAGGCTACTTAAATCGTCGATGAGAAGGCAGTACAAACAGTGCACTGCCTTGATTTAGATTCGACAGATTAGCTCATATTAAAAAGTGAGCTCAACTTCAGATTACTGACCTTGAGCAATCTGGTCTTGCCAATCTAAAGTAGAGAACCAGTACTCGTAACGCTCTTTCAACCAACCGTCTTCAGTACGTGCTTTGATCCATTCGTTGAAGAATTCTGCCTTGTCAGTTTCACCTAGGCGAACTGCAAATGCTTCGTTACCTTTGGATAGACGCTCTTCAAATGGAATAAATAGCGTGTCTGCGTTTTTAATCGCTTCGTGTTCTGGTTTCGGGCTAGACGCGATAACTGCGTGCGCGTTGCCGTTTAACACTTCTTGGAATGCTTGAGCATCGTCATCGAACTGTAAAACTTTCGCTTTAGGGAAGGTTTCACGAGCCACTTGAACTGTGAACGCACCACGACGAGCAGCAATTTTCACGCGACGAGAATCAAAATCAGAGATCTGAGTAAAACCGTCCGCTAGCTCTTTGTTAGCAGCCAGTTGAACACCAGAGTGCGAGTATGGTTCAGTGAACAGCACGCTTTTAGCTCGCGCTTCAGTGTTAGACATACCGCCGATGATCACATCAAACTTCTTCGACAATAGAGAAGGGATGATTCCGTCCCAAGCTGTAGGTACAAATTCGACTTTCCAACCAGAATCTTCGGCAAGGCGCTTCGCCACGTCGATTTCAAAGCCAACGAGATCGCCTTGTTTGTTACGCATCGCCCAAGGAACAAATGTCGACATGCCAACGCGCAGTGAGCCACGTTCGTTGATTTTATCGAGGTTAGGCGTTTCAGAAGCAAGTGCAGGCAAACTTACGGCAAGCGCAAGTAGGGCTGTAATCGCGGTTTTAAATAGCTTCATGCTGATAAATCCTTATTGTGTTCGCCAGTTAGCCCCGAGCTTATGCTCAAGCCAAGCAGCAACGGCAGAAAGTGAAAGTGTAAGAGCAAGATAAATGATCGCCACAGAGAACCAAATCTCGAATGGCATCGCGGTTTCAGAAACAATGTTTCTGGCTTCAGTCGTCAGGTCAAAAATAGCCATGACACTCACAATTGAAGAGTTTTTAATAAGAGAGATCACTTCATTAGTCAAAGGTGGCAAGGTACGTTGCACCACCTGAGGAAGAATCACATCCCAGTAAGTATAGGTCTTTGATAAGCCCAAGGATTGAGCTGCTTCAAATTGTCCTCTCGCAATACCATTTAAACCGGCACGAAATATCTCGGCGGTGTAAGCGCCTTGGAAAAGTGCCAAGGCTAAAACGGCAGTGCTAAAACGATCCAGCCCTAACACGGGGCCAAATACAAAATAGAGCAAATAAATTTGTACTAATAACGGCGTGTTACGAATCAACTCAACATAGCTGGTGGCTAAGGTGCGTCCAACCACAGAATTTGAGTTCCTCAATAGCGCCGTCGTTAAACCAATGATCAGCGTAGCAACCAAAGAAATCAGAGAGATATTGATGGTAACCAGTAGCCCTTCAACTAATTCTGCAGGCCACCATTCACCATCTTCATAGAAAGCAATATAGTCCGGCACACGCTCCCATTGCCAGCTGTATCCCATGGTTTGTGCGCCAGAGTCGAGAATCCAAACAACAGCAGCCACCAGTACAACAATCTGTACCAAAGCAGATAGGGCGGGTTTAATAATTCGAATCAACATCAATAAGTCAGGATCTGATTTAGGAACGCTTGAGTACGTTCATGTTGAGGCTTTTCAAAGAGCGCTTGTGGCGTATTCGATTCCACAATTTGTCCTTCATCCATGAAGATAACGCGGTCGGCCACTTGTTTCGCAAAGCCCATTTCGTGGGTCACACACACCATGGTGATACCTTCGCTCGCCAGTTCAACCATCACGTCGAGCACTTCGTTGATCATCTCCGGATCAAGCGCTGAAGTCGGTTCATCAAAAAGCAGTAATTCAGGCTTCATGCACAGCGAACGGGCGATAGCTACACGTTGTTGCTGACCGCCAGAAAGTTGTACTGGGTATTTGTTGGCTTGTTCAGCGATGTGTACGCGCTCGAGATAGTGCATTGCAAGCTTCTCGGCTTCTCGTTTGCTTTTTTTCAGCGTACGTATTGGAGACAGAGTCAGGTTTTCAAGCACGGTAAGATGGGGGAATAAATGAAAATGCTGAAACACCATTCCGACTTGGCCAGGTGTGTTGAATTTACTCGGAAGTACTTGTTCTAACACGCAAAGCTCGCCACTTTCGAAAGGTTCTAGCTGATTGATACAACGGATTAAAGTTGATTTACCCGAACCTGATGGCCCGCAAATCACCAGTATCTCTCCTTGTTCAATCTTTAAATCGATATCCTTTAGGGCATGAAAATCACCATACCACTTGTTAAGTGACTTAAACTTAACCATTTCCTTGAGATTGTTCAAATCGTTGTTCATACCTAATAAAGAGACAGGTTTACCTTAACAATATAGAAATATGATTGCACATTAAATTAAGGACTTATGAGAATTTAATAGCATCTTGTAGGGCAAATTAAAAAGCAGCGCCTGATTTGGACGCTGCTTGAGGATATACGCAAAGGCAAAGAATTTGGTTCAGTTTCACGGAATAAATTTTTAGATTATGGTGATTTTCTTTAGAACCTTGTTTTCCTTGCTTTAATTTTGACAGCTATTGAATTGCAGACTCTAAAATCTCACGCGTTTTCTGAGGCGTGATTGCTTTGTTCTCGCCAAGCTCTAGGTAACCGTGTGATTCAAGTTGAGCAACAACGTTGTCGATTGCTGCCGCTTTAGTTGATTCGTAACCGTCGAACATAGTTGCAACGTCTAGGCTGTGGTAGAAGGCTTCGATTGCAGCAATAGTGCGCTCGGCTAAATCTGCACCCGCTTCTAGGCCAAATACGTTGCGACCCATTTGCTCTAGCTTGCCACGCTTCGCTTCGATTTGATTACGAAGTAGTGAAGGTTGAACAATCGCAAGAGAACGTGCGTGGTCTACGTGCCATAGTGCTGTGAATTCGTGGCCAATCATATGTGTTGCCCAATCTTGAGGAACGCCAGTACCAATCAGGCCGTTAAGCGCTTGGTTTGCAGTCCACATTAGGTTTGCACGCCATGCGTCGTTGTCACGCTCGTCGTATTGCTTACCCAGTACAAGTAGGTTCTTAAGCAGTGTTTCTGCGTAACCGTCTTGAACCATCGCGTCTGTTGGCATTGTGATGTATTGCTCACATACGTGAACCCACGCATCAACTAGACCGTTGATCAGTTGGCGCTCTGGCAGAGACTTCATTACGTCTGGGTCCATAACCGCGAACTTAGGTTGTACTGCAGGGTTCATGAACGCCAGTTTCTCTTGAGTCTCTTTACGAGTGATTACTGCACCCATGTTAGATTCAGAACCTGTCGCAGGGAGTGTCAGTACAGCACCAATAGGGGTTGCTTCAGTAACTTGGTGTTTGCCCGCTAGGATGTCCCAACCGTCACCGTCGTATTTAGCCGCTGCAGCAACATACTTAGAACCATCGATTACTGAACCACCGCCAACAGCGATAATGAACTCTACGTTTTCTTCTTTAACAAGAGCGACGGCTTTATCTAGCGTCTCTTTGGTTGGGTTAGCTTCAACACCAGCGAACTCAATCCAAGCGTGATCCTTTAGAGAAGCGACAACCTGGTCGTAAACACCGTTGCTTTTGATTGAACCGCCACCGTAGATGACTAGTACTTTCTTCGAAGTATCAACCGCTTGGCTGATAGCGTTGATTTGGCCTTGGCCGAAGTGGATAACTGTAGGGTTAACATAAGTGAATTGCATTAGAGATTCCTTGTGTAAAGCTCAATTTGTTATTTTATTTGATTGCTCAATTTCTATATTTGCATATTAGTACAGTAATCTAGGGTGATGAAGAGCTGATTCTCCAAATAAATTGCCTATTTCTACAAAATTGATATTCTTTCTCTGCTTTAGCTTACTTACTCTTAGCACTTGGAATGGAAAGTCGCCACTTATGAAAACACTCGCGCAGTTGTTACAGTCTTATGTAGAACACAAAGGTTGGGATGATCTCGAAGGGATCAGAGAAACTGAAATTGGCGGTGTGTGGTTGTATAGAAGCAGTGGCGGGAATCAACGTCAGCCATTCACTTACCAGTCGGGTATTATCATGCTCGGGCAGGGCAAAAAGAACATCTATATTGGCGATAGACCCGTTACTTACGCGGCTGGTGATTATCTTGTGGTAGGCGTGCCAATGCCATTGGAGTGTGAAGCCTTACCTGTAA
The DNA here is from genome assembly GCF_041439295.1 of Vibrio sp. 1F253. Taxonomy (NCBI): domain Bacteria; kingdom Pseudomonadati; phylum Pseudomonadota; class Gammaproteobacteria; order Vibrionales; family Vibrionaceae; genus Vibrio; species Vibrio sp. 1F253. Next base: position 101,892 of record NZ_JBGONU010000004.1, read on the forward strand.
ATGGCGAACCATTGCTTGGTTTGTCGATAAGCATCGATTCTCAGCGCTTGCACAGCTTAGTCAAAAAGCTGGAAGACCAAGGCTTTCTAGAGAGCTACTGCAACAAGCACAAGCAGAATTCGAGCGGCTTAGAATCGACGCCAATGGAAGAGCAAATGCTGGAGAGCTTTACTCGATTGGTCAAAACTATACATTGTGACATTGAAGCCAATATATTGGGCGATGCCATGGTCAGCGAAATTGTCTACCGCGCCCTAACCGGTTCAGAAGGGCGTGTGCTGTTTGATTTAGCTCATCATGACGGCCATTACGCACGTGTCGCTAAAGCGCTGTCTAAAGTGCATGAAGAGTACGACCAAACCATCACTGTTCAATCGCTTGCCGACGAAGCCAACATGAGCGTGTCTGCCTTCCACAATGCATTCCGTAATGTCACCTTTGAATCTCCTCTTCAATATTTGAAGAAGGTAAGGCTAAACAAAGCCAAAGAACTGATTCAGCTAGAAGGCCTTCGCATCAGCGATGCTGCTCGCCGAGTCGGCTACTCGAGCCCATCCCAATTCAGTCGCGAATTTAAGCGCCACTTCAATACCACTCCAAGAGCGGTTTAGCTCTTCTTTCAACGAAACTATCTGTTGAGAGCTATGGTGTTGAGAGCTATGGTGCCAAAAGCTATGGTGTCGATTGCTCTTCGTTGATGCCATCGTGATTCCTGAAAGTCCCATGTCTTGGCTGAACACCATACTTCTCATGTCATCCCCCTGAGTCTCATATTTGTTGAATTATATGAGTAAATGTATCTAATCATAGGCATTGTCAGATTGTAGGTATTTGATTCTCGAATATATTATTAACGTACTTATATAAAATAAGCTCTCGAAAATAATTAATTAAATAGCCTAAGAGTTTATGCACGGGTATAAGGGATAAAGTTACTAACCTAGCTAGTAACGGAGTTTTAGTGTGAACAACCTATCAAATATCATCTAAATTCTGGTAATTATCCTTTCAATTACCTGAGAGAGTATTCAGGATTATTGAATAGACTTAAAATTAAAGAGAATTTAGCAGTTGATAAAGCCTAATGTGACGGATAATTAGTCGCTTGATGACTAATTATCCTGTAACTTGCTGATTTATAGTCAACTGAGAGTCTGATGTATATCACGTTTACCCTAAAATAATTCACTTAACATGGCGCTACTTAAATCATTCTTTCCAATACGATTGTTAAATATAAATACGTATTCCTATATTATTAAAAGGATAATTCCGATGAGTAGCGATATCATTAAAATTTCAAGAAATACTGAAAATGCACCAATTAATTCTGTATCTACACAAACGGTCGCTTTTTCTCATTATAATAACTTTTCTGCTCAACTGCCTGTTGACCCTAAAACAGGTGAAGTAGTGATTGGTGATATTAAAGACCAGGCAGCCCAATGCTTAAATAATATTAAGGCCATTGTTGAAAGCATCGACCATGTTATGGATGATGTTGTGAAGATTAATGTTTTCGTTAAGAATATTTCTGATATCGATGCTATTGATGAAGTTTACAAAAGCTTCTTCCAAAACAGCCTCCCTACACGCACAGTCGTGGGCGTAGCTGCGCTACCTAACAGTGACGCTTTAGTTCAAATGGATGCGCTGATTTCAAACGGCGAAGGCACTAAACCACAAGCACCTTGCGCGCTAGTTAAGGTATCAAGAAATACAGATAACGCGCCTCAAAGTACTGTATCGACGCAGACTGCGGCTTTTTCTCACTACAACAACCTTTCGGCTCAATTGCCTATCGATGTAAATACAGGTGAGTTGGTTTCAGGTGGTATCACAGAGCAAACGGCACAATGTCTATCAAACATTAAAGCGGTTCTAGAGAGTATCGGTCATGTCATGAATGATGTGGTTAAAACGACTATCTACGTGAAAAATATCGCAGATGCGGAAGTGGTAAATGAAGTATGTGCTAAATTCTTCCCAAGCTACGTTCCTGCTCGTACCGTTGTTAACGCCGCTGAACTACCAATGGGCGCTTTAATTCAAATTGATACATCCGTTTCACATGGTGACGGTACACCGCCGCAATTACCAGAAGACACTCGCTTACTGGTTATTGAAGCTAATAATACTGTTGCTGCACCATTCATGCCTTATTCGCACACCGTTGCTTTCTCTCACTACAACCATATTTCAGGACAATTACCTTTAGATCCGAAAACAAATGAAATTGTTGCTGGTGGGGTAAAAGAACAAGCTGAACAATGTTTAAACAATATTAAGGCTATAATTGAAAGCGTTGATCATAGCATGGACGATACAGTGAAAATCAATATTCAGCTTAAAAATGTTTCAGACATTGATACAGTGAACGAGGTCTACACAACATTCTTTAATGCTGAATTACCGGCAAGAACGGTGGTTGGGGTTTCAGAGATTTCTATGAATGCTCTAATTCAAATTGATGCAGTCGTTTCCAACTGCGAAGGTACACCACCACAAGATGTTATTGCTTAAACATAATTAAACCCACTTCAAACTAAGCGGTCAGATTGTCGGTGATGATCTGATCTGCTCCTTCTTGAAATTGTCGGCTTGTGCCGAACACTCTCATACCGTTAGAAATAGTTAGTCAAACGTTTAGCTAGCCTGAGCCCGAAGAAATGATCAATACTGGTGATTCGAACTACTGCTTGTCGAGTAGATATTGCAGATTTTGAACTGTATTGGAGATGCTTTTGAAAAAGTCATTAATTGTACTGGCGTTAGTTACTACATCTTGTTTCGCTGTTGATGATGAAGACCCTTGTAACGTTGAAGGTGGAGGGGTTACTGCGGGTTATCTGTGTGTCGAAGAGAAAATGAAAGTAGCAAATATCGATCTCAATAAAACATATCAAGAAGCCATTATGCGAATAGTCGAGGAAGAAACCGAATTGCAAAAAATCGAGTTTCACATCGATCTAGAAGGACCTTTCCGAAGAGCTCAACAAGCTTGGTTGAAATACAGAGACGCAGATTGTGAATTTATAGGTCAAGCGTATACGCCTTCCGTTTGGGCCGGGGTTCAAATCGAAGAGTGTAAGCTAAGAATGATTTTAGAGCGTATCGAGTATTTTGAAGGTACCTATTCAGTTCCAGATTGAAGAAGCTTAAACTTGATTCTGGGTAATTAAGTTGGGGTTCATAGAAGCGATGTACCAAGAACCGAAAATAGAATTAGAATGTGAGAAAGAAAATTAAGTGTATGCAATTTCGAGTTATTTTATTGTTGTGCCTAGCGATAGTGGGGTGTTCATCTAATCAAGAGCTAACACCTGATCCGACAACTATCACGCTTTTTTATGGTGAGACGTCGATCTCGGCGGGTGTGTTAGAAGATAAAACATTTAATTCGGTTCTAGCCGATAGAAGAGAGAGTGTTACTCTCTCGGGCTCACTATCAAAGCAAAACTCAGGTTACTTAGTTGATATCTTAGTGATCAGAGAAAATAGAGCACCACGTTCAAAGCGCCAATTAAACACCTTACTTCTTATGAAGCCGGGAGAATTAGTGGATGTTGGCGGTGTGAACAATGATGTGTTCAGAGTCATTCTAGAGTAACAATCCCGAAGTAATCAATTAATGTGAAATTTTTCTTTACCTCAACCTAACTTCAAGTCTTAAGCTTCTCTTACCCAATAAGAAGGAGCTTATTATGCAAAATAACTACGTAAAAGAACTCGCCGTTAAAACTTACCAAGAAGAACTTCAGAAAGAGTACGTTAAATCTAAAGTTAGACCATTCCACGGCCCGAGTTTTATCGGCGGCGTACTGTTGTCAGTCGTGTTGGTTGGGTTGTTTTATTGACTTGAAAGCGTACAGGCCATTGAGATAATTTACTGCAGGATACTAATAGCCTAATTGTTGTGAAAGCTAAAATAATCAGAGGTATCGAGATAAACATAGTAACCTTAATTGCGTTATCTTCTACCGATGATTTGGCAAACTCACAGTAATACTGGCCAAATATATCCAGTGACTACCCATTCGACAGTAAATTAGTGTAATTACACTAAACTATTCATTGTAGATTGCCTTGACCAGCCTTTATGTAGCTTTACTACCTCAGTGCTGATTTGTACTGGATGATTCTGCTAATACCTACAACAACGTTAGCTATTGACGACTTTACGTCGCTATGAACTATGACTCTTCGTTAGTTTTCCTAGCATCAATTATTGTTCAGTTAATTATGCAGAACGACTCCCTCTTTTATTTAGTTTTATCCATCAAAATGTCCTGCTCTCCTTTCAATGGAGATTTCCCATCTATTCAGATAGTTGAGGTTAGGATTAGGTGTTTGCGTTAGGACTTAACTTACCCTCTAGCGTGCATTTGATTAAATTTATGGTTTGTTTCACTTCCAAACAGATTGGTTTCATCAAGGGTATGTAGTGATGTAACCCAGATAAAGTTGCTGATTTCAATCCCTCCCCATTAAATATCGCGATCACTGTCAGTTTTTTATAGCGTAAATAAATACTAAAAAAAGCGATGCAATCATTACCCCCCTGAAATGGCACTGTGGCGTAATTTGGTGGCTATTATGTTATGAAGTTGTCGGGATATTACGGGATGTACAATATGCGGGTAGTGGTGTTTTCGTGCGTGATATTTATAAATTTGCACAATTACACTCAATTCAAGTAGATGACTATTAAGTGGTCAGATTTGTTTTTATTTGTGTGAATCTCATAAGTAAGAATACAATCATTCTGTTGCATCGCAAAGTGCGATGCATATCACTTTATTCGGGGTGCCGTGTTGTCTACTGTTAATTTACTTTGTCTGTTCTTTATTACATTACTAATAATATGCACATCATTTCATCTGAAGTCGTCGGAAGGTAAAAAAAAGCTATCTTTTGTTCAGCAAAGACTTGAACGAGAACAAAATAAACAAAGGCTCAAACGTTTTTTCTGTGAAGAAACAGATTTACCTAACATCAACTATATTCAAGAAAAATTATTAAGAACAAACAGAAGTACCTACAAGATCATGCATGTAATCTGTGTTGGGAGATCTGCAGATTTCTATAAGTTTTTCGATTCAAAAACTAGTCGAATAGTTAAAACAGAATTACATCACTACCTAAGTGAGACACTTTCACCAAGGGTTATCGGTTTGTTTGAAGACAAATACATTGTTCTTGTATTTGAAAGCGATACCCCCTGGGAAGAAAAAAAAATCCTTGAGCAGCAACAAAAAATTCAATTCTCTTTGCCTCATGAAAAGAAAGTAGGCGATAAAACCCTAACTTTTGATTATTCTCTTGCTAGCATGATCCTATCTAATTTTGATAAACCCCAAGATAAAAATCAGTTGTTTAGAAGAATGGCTTACAGTGTTAAAAAGTCACTTCAATCTATTGATGGTGTCTACGTATATAACATTAATGACTATGAAAAAAACGTTAGAACCCGTTCGGTAATCCAAGCTTTACATCACGATATAAAAAAGGGAGGGACTCAGTTCGAGCTTTTTTATCAACCCGTCGTTTATAGTATGAATACTTCTAAAGAGTACCTTTGGGAAATATTGCTTAGGTGGAAACGCACAGAGTTCGGAGGTCCTGGTGTATTTATGCCATTATTGGCAACGGAGCCGCACCTACATTACTCATTAACCATTATAATTTTTAAAAAAATAATTGAATACGCAAAAAACACTCAAGATACACTTCCTAATATCAGTGTTAACATTAGTCATGCAGATTTAAGTATCGTTGACTTTTATGATTATGTAATGGAATTAACCAAATTAGTTCCAGAGTTAAGAAGTAAGATAATATTTGAAACAGTTGAATATAGTGAGGGTCTTTTACATAGTTATGCTAAAGAAAATATAATTGCTCTTAAAGGGGCAGGTTTTCGATTTGCTATTGATGATTTTGGATGTGGTTACTCCAATTTTAACCTTTTATCAGAAAAATATTTTGATTTTATTAAGCTAGATAAGTCGTTACTACAAAAATGTCAGGAAGATATTGTGGCCAATGAGACACTTAAGTTTATGGTTAAGCTATCTGAGCGTATTGATGTAACCTTGATTGTCGAAGGCGTTGAAAATCCTCAACACCTACGACTACTTCCAAAGAGATCTAATATATTATTCCAAGGCTTTCATTTTTCCAAACCAAGAAGGTTAATTAGCAATGTGAAAACAGGTTGATATATGTATGGGTAATAATATGTGAAGGGCTGTAAATGACATTAAACAACATCGAATTCGTTAACTAATTTAAGAGTATTACTATTTTAATATTTTTAAATCTCAACAAGTAATAGAGATCCATTTAAATGAAAATGATGATACCAATTTTGTGCGTTCTGGCCTTATCAGCTTGTGGTGGCGGCGGTGATGGTGGGAGTAATCCGACAATTCACAAAAAAGCTACTGGAAAAGTAATCGATGGTTATATTGTAGGCGCTACCGTTTTTCTAGATATAAATAATGATGGTAAGTATAACGCAAACACTGAACCTAGAGCTTTAACTACAAAAGGTGGTAGTTATGAGCTTGACCTAAATGAAACCCAAGATAAATGCCTTGGTTATGCTCCGACGATAGTAGATGTTCCTGTTGGCGCTATTGATGAAGATTTGGGGGCTGTGAAAAATGCTTATCGTATGGTCTTACCCCCTGAATTTAAAGAACAGGTCGATTTCAAAAACCGTTTTATCACCCCTTTAACTTCATCTTTATGGGCGACAGTAGAAACCAGTAATGGTAAAAGTAACTATACGTGTCAGGATCTAATGAGCGATATAGAAAAACAAACTAAACAGGCTCAAGCGTTAGAGCATGCTCTTACAGAAACAATTCGCACATATAATATTTCTGAGGCTAAAATTTATGGTGACTTTATTGCATCCGAAGATAGTGACCTTGCCTTAAAGGCCCAAAATATCGTAACAGGTCTAAAGAAATCGTTCACAGATACAAAAGATTTACAACAAACCAACCCCAATAGCTATGTGCAAGTTCATTACTACTTCAAAGATGAAAACGGCGCTAGGAATTGGTAGAAAAAGGTTTATATTTCTTCTCTAGGTACTAATCAATCAGCAAAGCAAACAACCACAAAAATGAGCGATGATTTGTTAACAGAGGTGGAAGTGTTGTCTGAGTCCACATCGGTTAACCTTTCAACTCAGTGGGGTGTTTACAACAATACTTTTGATATTGCTAGTATTAACAATTTTAATAGCAGCATCCGTCCGGGGTGTACATTCACAGAGAAAATCATTATTAAAGATGATAAATTTGATAATGTACTATCTAACATTGCCTACGATGGTAATATACACAACTTAGCAAATTGTCAATCTCTGGATCTAACAAATAAAATAGTCTCTAGAACTACTTCAACTTGGAAATATAACAAGAGTATCAAAGAACAATTAAATCGTACTTATGTCGACTGGAATGAGCATACTTTTGGAAAAGGCGATGACTTTGGATTATCGACAGTCGTTAATGTTAAAAGTCATTTAAATAGTTTAGATACTGAAAATATCAAAATAAACATTATGGGTAGATATAAAGATTACTCTAGTAATGAATTAGGTGACGCATCTAAGGTCATACGGTCAAAGATAGTTAATGATCAGAGTAAAGAAATCACCTATTGGAAAACACTCTTTCGTGCATCTCCGACGACATATTCACGAAGAATAACATCGTCAGATCAAACTTCTGTATACGAAAAAAGTACTGACGGATTTAATTGGGTAGTATCGAGTAAACCGTAGTCGTTAAGTATGTATATAATTGATGGGGTGGGTTGCTTAAATGTCACGCCCCATTCACTTCTATTAAAAAATATCTTCCTATGCCCACTAGAACCTCACTTTCAGCTGCTAACTCTGAAATAAGTAGTGACGTACCGTTTACTCAGAGATTTGGGTACTCGAGTTTCAATCGTAGGCAAGGCTTTCGAAATAACCATTGGGAGTATTCGTTATGGATGTATTTTTGCATTTACTTCAAACAAGTGATGCTAGTGCGCTCTTGGAATTTGAAGTAGACAATAGAGATTGGTTCGAGATGTCTGTACCACCACGGGAAGAAAGTTTTTATTCACTTTCAGGTGTAGAGAAGCAGATTGCTAGTTTTTTAGCGGAATATGAAAGTGATGAGATGATTCCTATGTTGATAAAAGATGAACAAGGGATTATCTGCGGTAGGATTAATGTACGTGATATCGACCAGAACGCTGGAAGTGGGGAGCTAGGTTATCGAGTAGGTCGACCCTTTGCTTCAAAAGGCATTGCGTCTAACGCGGTGAGGAAGTTACTTATCTATTTGGCGGAGCAATCTTCCCTTAAATATGTGGATGCCTATGCGTTAGGGGGTAATGTTGGTTCCAACAAGATTTTATCCAAGGCCGGTTTTGGCTTAGTAGAGCGTGTAGAGAATTACGCGTTATTCAAAGGGCAAAATCAAGACGCTAATTATTATCGTAAGGTGTTAGCTGAGTAGCTGAGTAGCTGAGTAGCTGAGTCTCAGTGCCTTATTCATTAGAAGCTGGCAGCGTCCTTCTAGCCAGCTTATGGTTTTATGTTACTAAAAATAGATCTTTAGGTTTACGGCCACTTATTAGGTTTACATTTACTTCTGAGGTTTGTTACGTTCGATTACGCTAATAGCGATAGCCAAAAACAGAATATCTTTCACTAGGAAGAAGTTAGTGACTAAGATGCCATCCGATACTTTCCAAACGTTTGGCGTGGTGACTAGAAAGCTCAGTGTCACAACAAAGATAGCCGCTGCTGCAATACCTGAGTAGAAAGCAATAGTCGGCTTCTTAAATCCCACGATCAATCCAATCGCGACGATGATCTCTGCACCACCCACCATGTTAGACACTGCTTGTACCGAGAATAGATTGTAAAGCCAGTTCATTGCTGGGTGGTTTGCAATTAAAGGCTCAATTAGCATCGCTTCAGTTGGCGTAAACTTGTAAATACCAATCCAAGCTAACACTAATGCTACACCAATCACGCCTAGGTTGTATCCGACATTACTCTGTTTTAAATCATAGGTTTGAACATGCATAAAAGTACTCCATTTAATAAAATCTCTGAATATGACCGCAAGAGTTCAGATTAAATTTCGCGTTGAGAGTGATACTTAATATATTTATCTACAAACTCAATAGATGGTGATTTATTGTTTTGATATTAATGCGTAGGCTAGTGATGTTGAACACCAAAGTCATAGGTTGGCGATAGTGCTGTTTAGCAGGTACTACGAGCTTTCTAATTTTTGTTTTCAATGTTAGGAATTTGGATTAGATTACGCTGATGTGCACCCTAATTATAAGAAGAGTATAACCTGTGAAAATTCATAGAATTAATCCGACCAAGCGTTGGTCTGATGTGACTGTGTTTAACGGTATTGCAAGCTTTGTTGAAGTACCAGAGACGGATACAACGGCAGGAATTAAGAATCAGGTTCAGCAAATCTTCGAACAAGCTGAAGAAATGATGAGTTTGGTAGACAGCGATAAATCTCGTGTATTGTCAGTGACTATTTACCTAACGGATTTCGCTAACTTTGATGCACTCAATGAAGTGTGGGAAGCGTGGTTCCCTGAAGGCTGCGCGCCAAGCCGTGCGTGCGTGAAAGCAGAACTCGCTAACCCTGAACTATTGGTTGAGATGTCATTCATGGTTGCTGCTGGTGAAAAGTTTCAATAAGCCGAAATATCGGTAGATACAAGCGTTAGTAGACAGAACCATTAATAGAGTCGACAGCGAACAGATAAAACAAAGCCACTCAGGTGAATCACTTGAGTGGCTTTTTAGTGTTCTACGCTATCCGAAACTAAATCGGATTAGGTATTAAGCGAGGCCTTGATCTCTTGCCATCTGCTTTGCAATCTTCGGAGCATGCCATAGACATGGCAGCAAGATAAACGAAACAGGAACGGCAGTGATCACAATGAACGACTGCAGAGCTGAGATGCCGCCAGAGCCCATTGAGATAAGCGCGATAGCCACTGCCCCCATAATGACGCCCCAGAATGTTCTAACTGCTGAGTTAGGTTCTGTTGTACCAGTCATTACTACACTGATGGTGTAGGTCATTGAGTCACCTGTGGTCACGATGAACGTGGTCGTCAGGATAAGGAACAGGATTGCAATCAGAGTCGGGAATGGTAGTTGCGAAGTAATAGCCAGTAGTACAGCAGGAAGGTTGAAACCTTCGAATGCGCTAGATATTACGCCTGGGTTCTCTAATTCAAACGCTAAGCCACTACCACCAACAATGCTGAACCAAAAACAAGTCACAAGCGGTGCAACGATGCTGATAGAAACGATCATTTGGCGAATAGTTCGGCCACGTGAGATGCGAGCAATGAAGATCGCCATCATTGGGCCGTAACCTAAGAACCAACCCCAGAAGAATACTGTCCAGCCGCCTAGCCAAGCAGTATCTTGGCGGTACAGTGCCATTGGAATGAAATTGTCGACCATTTCACCGATGCCTTGTAGGTAACCATCAATGATAAAGCTGGTTGGGCCAACAAGGAGAATGTAAACGATTAGGCACACCGATAAGATGATGTTGTAACGGCTTACCAGTTGGATACCTTTACTTAGACCACTTAATGCCGACAGCGTATACATTGCAATAGCGAATAGAATAACGACGCTTTGGGTAGCAAAGCTGTCAGAAATTCCAAACAGCTCGCTCAACGCATAGCTGATCTGTAGGCCAAGGAAGCCGATAGGGCCGATTGTACCTGCGGCTACTGCCACAATGCTGCACGCATCAACGACGTTACCAATCCAACTGTTGATTGCCTTGTCGCCCAGTACTGGGTAAAGCAGGGTGCGTGGCTTAAGAGGAAGGCCTTTTTCGTAGTGCAAGTACATAAGCACAATCGAAGAGAGACCACCTAAGATAGCCCATGCAAGGAAACCCCAGTGCATGAAAGATTGTGATAGTGCATTGAATGCCATCGCTTGAGGGTCTGCATTGCCATACAGCGGTGGAGCTGAAACAAAGTGAGCAATTGGCTCTGCAGCTGCCCAGAACACGCCACCACCCGCAAGGAGTGTACATAGGACGATAGACATCCATTTAAACGTGGTCATTTCTGGTAGGGCAAGCTTCCCTAAACGAACATGGCCTGTGCGACTTAGTGCAAGCACTAAACCGATAATGAAATTGAGTAGTAGTAGGACTTGCCAGAAAGCACCGAACCATTTAGTTGAGTAACTAAAGCCGATGTTGACAAGTTCGGACAATACGGAGGTGTTGGTGAAAGCAAGGATGACAAAGAGGGTCAGGAAACTGCCACTCAGCCAAAAGACTGGGTTTCCGAGTTCCAGTTTTTCACCCAAAGATTGAGCTCTATTGAAATCGATAGAAGTAGATTCTGCGTTGATGTTTTCGTTGGCGACTTGCGTCAAGTTGGACATTATTTCTTCGCTATATTTGGCTCTTTCAAGCCTATGTATTTCTCCCACATTCGGATAAAAATGTGAGGCTCGTCAAAAAAGCCGCTGATACTAACATATTTGTTATCCAAAAGTGGGCGATTTCATAAAATAATCTCAAATCGCCCCTAATTCCCTACTTTTTGGTTAGTTTTGATACGAATTTTTCTCAAACTCAAATCACATTTCTGACTCTTGAGACATTATTTTTTTAGCTTTCCGAAATAAATTAATATTAGTTGTTGGTGCAAAATAAGTGTCGAATCATTGCATGCTATAAACAAATTAATGCGAGTCATTTTATAAATAGTAAATATTTTAGGTGTTTAATTGGCACTGTTACCTACAGTTGTTTTTCGAAGGAATTTAAGTGGCAAAAAAAGTGTCATTTACTTTAAATATCTTAAAACAACAACTTAAGGGACTGCTAACATGCACCTAAATCAAGGAAGAGTGGCCAAAAAGGTTTTTACACTCAGTACTCTCACTGCGTCATGCTTAATGGCTTTCAATAGCTATGCGGCTGTGGATTGCTCAACGTTAGAAGCGTGGGATCCTGCCACGGTTTACACAGGCGGCGATCAAGTTTCACATGACAGCAGCGCGTACTCAGCAAATTACTGGAATCAGAACAACAACCCAAGTCAATTTGAAGGTGACTACGCACAGTGGAAAAAGCTAGATGTGTGTAGCGGCAATGGAGGTGGAGGTACACCAAATGAAGCACCAACGGCTTCGTTAACGACTCCATCTGCCTCTGACATGTTCACTGAAGGCGATAACGTGGTGTTGAGTGCAACGGCGCTAGATTCTGACGGCAGTGTTACCTCGGTTGAATTCTTCATTGATGGAACTTCAGTAGCGGTTGTAACAGCTGCACCTTTCGAAGCGGCTTGGGCTGCAACGTCTGGTAGCCATCAGGTTTCGGTTGTTGCAACAGACAATGAAGGCGCGGCTAGCTTAGTGAGCGCGGTCTCTATTTCTGTCGATTCAGTTACACCTGGAAATGAAGCGCCGACAGTATCGGTTGCGCTTTCTGCATCTTCGGTTGATGTTGGTGGTGTGGTAACGCTTACCGCAACGGCAACAGACAGCGATGGTACGGTTGATAAGGTCGATTTTTATGTGGCAGGTTCTTTAGTCGGAACGGCTGCGACAAGCCCATACACGCTTAACTACACAACCACTCAAGCCGGTTCTTTAGCGGTTTACGCAAAAGCGACTGACAATCAAGGCGCAACGACAGATTCAGCGCTGGCTTCTTTGACGGTGAATGGCGTACCAACGGTGAGCACTTGTCGACCTGATGGCTTGTATCAAACTCAAGGTGTCGATGTTCCTTATTGTACGATTTACGATGATGAAGGCCGTGAGAAAATGGGCGCGGATCACCCACGTCGTGTCATTGGTTACTTCACCAGCTGGCGTGCAGGGGATGACCCACAAGCTGCTTACCTAGTAAATGACATTCCTTGGGAACAACTCACACACATTAACTACGCTTTCGTGAGCATCGGCTCAGATGGCAAAGTAAACGTGGGTGATGTGAACGATCCGAACAACGCAGCGGTTGGTAAAGAGTGGCCGGGCGTGGAAGTTGACCCAGCATTAGGCTTCAAAGGTCACTTCGGTGCATTAGCGACAGCGAAGAAAAAACACGATGTTAAGACTTTAATCTCAATCGGTGGTTGGGCGGAGACCGGTGGCCACTTCGCCACTGATGGTAGCCGAGTGGCTGATGGTGGTTTCTATACCATGACGACCAATGCTGACGGTTCTATTAACCATCAAGGTATCGAAACATTCGCAACTTCAGCGGTTGAAATGCTTCGTAAATACCAGTTCGATGGCCTAGATATCGATTACGAATACCCGACGTCAATGGCGGGCGCAGGTAATCCGTACGATAAAGACTTTATGGAACCACGTCGTCAATACCTATGGGCTTCTTACCAAGTGTTGATGAAAGTGTTGCGTGAGAAGCTTGACGCAGCCTCTGCGCAAGATGGCAATCACTACATGTTAACGATCGCGGCGCCTTCTTCGGGTTACCTACTGCGTGGTATGGAAACATTCGATGTAACCAAATATCTCGATTACGTAAATATCATGTCTTATGACCTTCACGGTGCGTGGAACGATCACGTAGGCCATAACGCTGCGTTGTTTGATACAGGTAAAGATTCAGAGTTAGCACAGTGGAACGTATACGGCACAGCGGCTTACGGCGGTATCGGTTACCTGAATACGGATTGGGCCTACCACTACTTCCGTGGTTCTATGCCAGCAGGTCGTATTAACATCGGTGTGCCTTACTACACACGTGGTTGGCAAGGTGTAACTGGTGGTGAGAATGGTCTTTGGGGCCGAGCAGCACTGCCAAACCAAGCTGAATGTTCAGCAGGTACTGGTGAAGGCGAGAAGAACAACTGTGGCCATGGCGCAATTGGTATCGATAACATGTGGCACGATACTGATCCGAAAGGCAACGAAATGGGTGCAGGTTCAAACCCAATGTGGCATGCGAAGAACTTAGAGAAAGGCATTTGGGGTTCTTATGCAGCAGCTTACAAGCTTGATCCTGTTAACGATCCTTCAGATGTTCTAATGGGGACTTACACGCGTAACTATGACAGCGTGGCTGTTGCTCCTTGGTTGTGGAACGCAGAGAAGGGCGTATTCCTTTCAACGGAAGATAAAGATTCTATCGATGTGAAAGCCGATTACGTTATCGACAAAGAAATCGGTGGCATCATGTTCTGGGAACTAGCAGGGGATTACAACTGTTACGTACTCGATGCGAACGGTAACCGAACTTCAATCGATACAACCGAACAGGCGTGTAATAGCGGAAACGGTGAGTTCCACATGGGTAACACTATGACGAAAGCTATCTACGATAAGTTTAAGTCAGCTACTCCATATGGAAACAAGGTTGCAACGGGTGCTATCCCAACGGAAGCATTAGATATTACTGTCTCTGTAGGTGGCTTCAAAGTCGGTGACCAAAACTATCCAATTAACCCTAAGATCACGTTTACAAACAATACAGGTCAAGCGCTTCCTGGTGGTACTGAGTTCCAGTTCGATATCCCAGTGTCTGCACCTGATAACGCAAAAGATCAATCGGGCGGTGGTTTGTCTGTGATTGCTTCTGGTCACACTCGTACCAATAATATTGGTGGTCTAGATGGTCCGATGCACAGAGTAGCGTTTGCATTACCTGCATGGAAAGAGCTTCCTGCTGGTGGTGTGTATGAACTCGATATGGTTTATTACTTGCCAATTTCTGGCCCTGCAAACTATACAGTGAATGTGAATAGTGTCGATTATGCATTTAGCTTTGAGCAGCCGGATCTACCACTGGGTGATATCAGTACTGGTGGCGGTAATCCTGGTGATGGCGGTACCAACCCAGGTACATGCGATACTGCGGGTTTAGCTGTATATCCCGACTTACCTCAGAAAGATTGGGCGGGTAACCCAAGCCACGCAAACACGGGCGACCAAGTGGTTCATAACGGTAGTGTTTACCAAGCAAACTGGTGGACAAGTGCCGAGCCGGGAAGTGACGGCAGTTGGACCAAAGTGTGCTCTTAATTTAATGCTAAGCAATGTATTTATAGACAATAGAGCGTAGTAATAGGTAATAAATGCGAATGCTTTTAAGTCGATTTATCAGGGCTTTAGTATAAATTAAGTTATCAATTTAAACGTAAAATCAAAACGCCGAACTGAATCCAGTTCGGCGTTTTTGCTATAAGTCACAGATTGCACATGAAGAGCGCTATTAATATCGACTATCGTTCAGTAAAATCGATAGATGTGATATAAAACAATCTACTTATAAAAACAATAGCGTTACCTAAAATTTAAAAGCTATGAGGTGATTTTGAAAGTAAGACGTAAGTATATCCTCAACTTTTCCATCGTGTTGGCCCTCGTATCTTTGGTCCTCTCTGCTATTCAATTTAACCGAACCAAAGAATCACTTTTAGAGTCTAATCAATTCTTCTTCCGTACTATTGTAAACGCAAGCTACGACATCGTAGATACTACCGTTAACGAAGCTATTAAAACCTATCTCAAAGGTGTGACTGATACTGTCGCTTCTCACACACTAGGTGTCACTCCAGAACAAGAAGTTAAAGAAGTCATCCGAATTGCTAACGAATTGGTGATTGGAGAGTCAGGTTATATCTATTTGATGTCACCACAAGGTGTCCACCTGTATCATCCGTTTTTACAAGGGCAAAATCGCGCGCATTTAACCCATATTCAAACGCAACTGACCTCAAAGTCTGGAATGACTCAGTATTCTCATGCTAATCCACATGAAGTCGGCAAGCGTGCGAAGGTCGCGTATTCAGTGAGGCTACCGAGTGGTAATACATTGGTGGCGACCACTTATAAAGATGAACTCATGTACTTGGTCGATCTCGAAGCGCTTAAAGATAAACTAAGAAAATATTCATATGGCGATAGTGGTTATGTATATATTGTTGATTTGCAAGGCGAGCTAGTCCTCCGACCCAATTTTGAACACGAACACTTGAAAGCCTTAATTGGTTATTCATCAGAGTTGCTCATCGATAAGGTCGTTGCTGAGCCTGAAGGGCATTTTAGTTACTCAATTTCAGATGACAACGGTACGACAAACAAAAACATTTTCTATAAGTTCTACCCATATCTGAATTGGATCATTTCTGCTGGAGTTTTGGAGCAAGAGCTCAATAAGAACCACAGTTTATTGCTAGTTAGTTTGATGACCTTGGTTATAAGTTTGCTTAGCATCATCGCCGTTTTGGTGCTTTACCTGCGGCACCGTCATTTAAAGATCTTAGATGTAGCTAGCTTAGATTATCTTACGGGGTTGAGTAATCGGCGGGACTTTATTTCTCAGGTTAAGGTGAGAATTTTAGAGTGTTCGCCTTATCCGTTAAAAGGTGTTGGTATCATTCTTCTAGATATTGACCATTTTAAATCGGTAAACGATCTACACGGGCATAATGAAGGCGATAGAGTGATCTGTGCCGTTGCAAAAGTATTGAAGCAATTTGCAAATGAAAATCGTCTAATTGCTCGCTATGGCGGTGAGGAATTTATCTTTGTGACTTTTGATTGCAATGAATATCAATTGTACGAGTTGTCGGAAGAGCTTAGGCGTAGCGTCGAAAAAATTGAGGGGTTAGTGTTACCTGTAACGGTCAGTGTTGGGTGTCGCTATGCAAATGCACTGTTCCACATAGAAGGCACGAGAGACCAAGCTGACAAAGCACTTTATCAAGCGAAAAAGAATGGACGCAATAACACACAGGTATACAGAGAGAGTCAATATCGTATTGTCTGTCATTGAAGTTTTCTAAAACTGATAAGCATGAAAAAGCCCAAATAGAACGTTCTATTTGGGCTTTTTTAGAATTGTTTGAAAGTGCTAGCCGTTAATCTAAGCTTTTGCTGCTTTCATCGCTTCATTTTTTTTTTCCTTTTGCATTTTTGCAAGGAAGTAGATGTTCACACAAGCGATGAAACCGTTGGTTGCAACCACTGGCCATGCATCAATCATAACGCCGTATGCTGTGAATAGAGTACAGCCAACAAAGTTAAGGACACGCAGACGCACGATATCTTTCATTGTTAATGAAATTGCGACCATAATAGATGCCGCGTAACCTAAAATTTCAACCATATTGAATTCCATTGTGTGACCCTCTTAAATTTGCCGATGCTTTATCGGTACCAATTCTTCTCTTCATGAGATGATTGAGGAAGCTCCGTGCCCCGAATGGTTTGGTTATGTTTAACTAAGTTTACTATACCGAGTCTATTTCTGTGGTTAAACCCCCAAAATGAGTAGAAGTGAAGGTTAGCGATTACGCAAACGTTTAATGATCTTTCTATTAATATAATTACTGTTTATGTTGAAGGTCAAATTGATAATTATTCTTGTATAGGAAAGGAAGCCGCGCATGATAAAACGATTCATATGTGCAACAAAAGGCGTAAATAAAGTCGTGTTGTTGGCTTTGATAGCGATTGGACTGACAGCGTGTACAACCAATGAAACGACTCCAACTCACAATTATGGCGTGGTGACCAGTGGTGACTTTGATTTCATGAAACATGAGGTAGTCACGTACTCATGGCATCCCGAATCAGAGCAAGTGTACCTTTCTGAAAAATATGACAAGACGGTCGTCACTGATCTTGTACGCGAAGCGATTAAAGAACAACTTTCATTGAAAGGTTATCAGTTGAAATCCGGGGCTGGTGATGTCGTAGTGGGTTTTGGATTAGCTGAAGAATCTGAACTGAACGATGAATCGATCTTTGATGCGATTCAGCTATCTACAGGTGTGCCATTTTATAGTGATGATGGAAAGGTAAGCGAGAAAGGGTCTTTGTATATTGCTTTTTTTGTTCCTAATTCAGAAGTTATTCAGTGGCAAGCACTGGCGCAGTCTGGTATCCAACCTGATTTAGAGCCGAGCGAAAGCAAACAGCGGGTTATGGGCTTTGTTGAAATGTTATTTAGACGTATGCCCGAGAGGTAAAGCGAAGTGTTGAATGTATTCATTGAGTCAATCGTTCTTGTGTAAAAAACGGACAGGTCGCAGATTATACTTTTTTATTTGTAACGAACCGTACAAATACGTAAAGCAACGTAAAGTTCGCGCTTCTTTTGCTAGCATTTGTCTATACTGAACAAAACGTTAACTTAGGTTTGATTCAATGAAACGGTTCTCAAAATACTCTCTCCCTCTATTAAGTATGTTCATTGTAAGTAACGCAGCGATTGTAGCAAATACTGCTGTCGCGGCACCTTCTATAGTACCAAGCCCACCTAGCCTAGGCGCAAAAGGGTATGTGTTAATTGATTTTAACTCTGGTGATGTGCTGGTAGAAAAAAACGCACACACTAAGTTGAACCCAGCGAGTTTAACCAAGCTTATGACCAGTTATGTGGCTGGACAAGAGATGAAACGAGGTAACATCTCTGCGGATGATCAGGTGCGAATTAGCGAAAACGCATGGGCGAAAAACTTCCCTGATTCTTCAAAAATGTTCATCGAAGTGAACACTGATGTCGCGATGATGGATCTTTACCGCGGCTTGATTATTCAATCAGGGAACGATGCGAGTGTTGCGATTGCTGAACATGTTGCAGGTTCACAAGATGCATTTGTTGACTTGATGAACTCTTGGGCGGCTTCGCTAAAACTGGAAAATACCCATTTTGCGAATGCACATGGCTTAGATGCGGACGATCTCTATTCAACGCCTTATGATATAGCTCTATTAGGCCGTGCAATTATTCGCGATTTACCGGATGTGTATGGTTTATACAGCGAACGCTCGTTTAGCTACAACAAGATTACACAACACAACCGCAATGGCTTATTACGTGATAGAAGCTTGACGGTCGATGGCATGAAAACAGGCTACACCTCTGGTGCAGGCTACAGTTTAGCGAGTTCGGCGACACAAGGTGAGATGAGACTTATTGCGGTTGTGATGGGCGCATCAAGCGTTAAGAGCCGTGAGTCAGACAGCAAACAATTGTTGAGCTATGGTTTTCGTTTCTTCGATACGTTAAATCCTCATCAAGGCGGTGACGAAGTCGCTGAAGAGAAGGTGTGGTTTGGTGCCCAAGATACGTTGAAGCTAGGCGTTGCAGAAGATACGTTTATTACGCTGCCTAAGTCAGACAGTAAAAAGTTAACGGCATCGATTGAACTAATATCTGAACTGAAAGCCCCGATTTCAGAAGGCCAAACCATAGGCGTTGTTCATTACACCGTTGATGGTGAAGATGTTCAAACTCAACCTTTGATCGCGTTGGAAGCGGTAGAGCAGGCCGGCTTGTTCAAACGCTTGATGGACTACGTAAAGCTATTTTTTGCTAGTCTGTTCTAAATCGAGATAGTGACGATAAGTCACGATGGAAAACCTAAATAGTATGGGCGTTGTGAGTAAATCACAGCGCCTATTTTTTTTCTACATCAACGAAAACAACGTGCCGCACTATCTTTATTAGCCGTAGCGGTCGGTTTCGATTACTATACGCAAAATTTAGCAGCGTAGTCACTTATGACGATTGAGATAAAGAACGTAACCGAACCCGAAGTAACATGTGCTAATTGTCAGGCATGCTGTTGCCGTTTAGAGGTTATGATCATCACAGATACAGGCGTACCTGAAGAGCATATCGCTTATGATGAATGGGGCGGCGAAACGATGTTGCGGCTCGACGACGGTTGGTGTTCTGCTGTAGATAGAGAAACACTGATGTGTACTATTTACGAAAACCGACCTTGGATCTGTCGTGAATTCGAAATGGCCTCTTTTGAATGTGTTGATCAGCGCAAAGATGTAATGGGTTAAGACTTTATCTTAGCTATCGATGTTAGTTGAGCTCTAACTGTTCTTAGAGCTTTAACTATTCCTTGCGCTCAAATACTTCGCAAGAAAATCGATAAACACTCGGATTCTTTGGGGCAAATAATCGCTCGCATGATACACCACGTACATTGGTAGCTGGTTATTACTCCAATCTTCCAATAACCTTTTTAGTTCTCCTTTCTCAACATACTCTTTGCCCATCCAATCCGGTAAAGCAACAATACCTAAACCTTGTCGAGCCATTTTAAGTAGCATATCTGGGCTATCTGAAGTGAATATTTGATTTACTTTAATGGTATTAGTTTTGTCGCTCTTGTCGGTAAAACGCCATTCATTCGCAGGGCTCATCAGGGAGTAGGTTAAGCATTGGTGTTCGCTCAAATCTTGTGGATACAGAGGAATCCCTTGTTTTTCTAGATAATCTGGTGATGCGAAGTAGTGAACTTTGTTGTTAAACAAGAAGCGTGCTTTTAGCCCTGAGTCTTTGAGTTGTGACGCGCGGATGGCAACATCAATATTGTGTTCATTAAGGTTGACGATGCGGTCATCGATGCTGAGGTTAATGCGGATACCTGGGTGCTGTTCAATGAAAGCTTGAAGCGGCTCACTGAGTAACATCGATGAAAAAGCACTTGGCGCAGATATCTTAAGCTCACCTTCCACGGATTCTGTTTCACGCTTGAGCCTACTTTCTATGGTAGACATCTCTTCGAGTAAACGGGAGCAATAAGTCAGGTAGTCTTTGCCTGCATGGGTTAGGGATATTTTGCGACTGTTTCGCTGAAACAGCGTCATTCCTAAATCACTTTCTAACCACGCAATCTTTTTACTTACGGCACTTTGTGTCACGTCGAGTTTATTGGCAGTAGCAGTAAAACTGTTCAGCTGCGCAGTTTCCACGAAGATACGAATACACTCAATTTTATCCATTCTAGTTGTCCTATATCTTGTACCTAAACCCAATCATTCCAAATTGGAATCCTAACTATCATAAAACTAGCATTTATCGTTCTATTTATGAATGGTTAAATGATTCCACTACGTTAATGATTCTTAAGAAAGGTGGCAACATGAGTACAGTAGTGAGTGTATTACTAGTGGTGTTCTTTTTATTGGCGAGTTCAATCAAGACAATTGCTTTGGCAAAAGAAAGTGTTTGAAATCCAGCTTGGCTTTTTTAAAAGCTATGGATTAAATCGCGTCATCATGTTTCTAGTTGGCATGGTTGAGTTTACTGGAGCTGTATTGTTGCTCTGTGCTTTGGTTGGTTTAGCACCTGAACATACGCAACTGATGGGAGGTTTGATATTAGCGAGTACTTCACTAGGGGCGATTTACTTTCATTTGAGATTCGATACGTGGAAGGATGGTATTCCCGCGATGGTTACTCTGTTGGGTTCTGGCTTCTTGGTCATTGCATCGTACTAAGTTTATTCGACATGTAGCGATAGCTATGAGAGGCAAAGGAAATAAGAGTAGGGCACGAAGCCCTACCAAATGGAAACGGTTTAGAACTCAGAAGGCACTTCAAACTCGAGCCATTCACCGGTTGTTGGGTGAATCAGTTTTAAGTAGCCAGCGTGAAGGTGTAAACGCTCACGTTTGTATCCGTATAAGTCGTCACCACGAATCGGTACACCAAGGCCTGACGGGTGAGCACAGTGTACGCGCAGCTGGTGGGTTCGTCCTGTTTTAGGGTACAAGTGAACCTTGGTTTTGCCATTGTTGGTGCTGACCGCTTCCCAATGAGTTTCAGCATTACGTCCATGTTCATGGCAAACCAATTGTCTTGGTCTGTCTGTTATGTCGCCGCGCAAGGGCAAGCTGATATCGCCAGATTTGCCGTCGATTTCACCATCTAACAGAGCTGTATATCGTTTCTCTACGGTTCTATCAATGAACTGCTTCTGGATGTGTTTATTGGACTCTGCGGTCAGCGCCAAGATCAATAAGCCTGACGTCGACATGTCCAATCGATGGATAATCAAAGGGCCTGTTGCGTCGGGGTAGCGCGCTTTAATGCGGGTATAAACAGAGTCCTCGATAAACTTACCAGGAACCGATAAGAACTCCTCGGGTTTATTCACCACCACGATCTCGTCATCTTCATAGACAATATCAAACGACTTACCAACCGCAGGGTTCACGATAAGAGGGTTATCTTCTAATTCGATGCCGTTTAGCTGGTGGTCGAGGATCTCGAAGCTTTTGCTTTGGCAAACCGGGTACAGGTTTGCGTGCTGGCGAATGACAGCCGTTGGAGGCAATCCCCACCAAAACTCAGACAATGCTAATGGCTGAAAGCCGTGTTCAAAAGCAAAATTAAGCAGCTTAGGTAGGCAGCAGTCGCCAGAGCCTTCAAGAGCGTCTTTGCCATCTAACAATTCAAGCAGGTTCTTTGATTCGAGAGCTTGGTTGTTAAAGCGATAATGAGACAACCGTTGCGCTTCTAATTCGGCTGAGATCGCTTGGTACTCTTGCTTGCGGCTCGTGAGTTCGCTTTCGATAGCATCAACTTGCGACTGGCGTTCTGCGATCTTTTGTTTCCACTCGATACGGAGCGCTTTTAGGTCGCGCTTCTCTTGGCTGCTTTGATTGCCTAACTGTTTAAGCAGGTCAGCGGCTGAATCAAGATTCCCCAACGCTTTCTCTTGATTGGCTTTTTCTCTTAGAACCGTACGCTCAGCCTTGTTGGCAGCCATTGCGATCTGAAATGCTTCAACTGCTTTACTCGCATCGTTTTTGAGTTCATTTAGGCTTGACGTCAAATCATCTAGGTTATGAGTTTGTTCTAGGTTCGTAATGTCATTAATCAAGGTTGCTTGCTTGACTAAGCCTTGCGTGTTTTGGACTTGAAACTGTTGCCCATCAAAAGCAGAAGGAACAAAGGCGATACTTGTTAGCTGAGAGGAGAGTGAAGAATCTAACTGCAAACCTGAAAATGCAGAAAGGTAGCCTAGCTCTTGAGTTGTCGGATCCTGAACAAGAAGCACTGCATAGAGGTTGCCTTGCGATGTTTCATTCACACCGCAGTCGAGCAATGACTGCTGAAGTTGCTGCATGGCAAGCTCACACGTTGGATGCGGTGTGTAGTAGTACGGAAACGTAAAGTGAGTCGGTAGCGGTAAGTCTACATTCGTATTGTCGTTTTTTAGGTGCAGTGGTGTGTATTGAGCAAGGTTTGCTGACATGAAGATCAAACTCTATGGCTGTTCAGTTAGAGTTCGGTATTGTTGTCGAAATGAAGGCAAATGAGAAGCCAAAGCGAAAGATAAATCGGCTTTGGCTTCATTTAGTTGCTTGTGCTTATCCTAAGCGCGCAGAGCTTGATTGAAACTCGATCAGTTCGAGTGTTCTAGCTCTAGTTGCTCGGCTTTTTGGTAAGCAGGGTGGCTCGTTAAAAGATCACCGTATTTAGCAATGTTAGGGTAGAGCGCAGTGGCACCGAAGTTACCCACGATTTCTACGATGAACGACATCATGAAATCGGCACCCGTCAGAGTATCAGCAACAAGGTAAGTTTTACCTTCAAGCGCTTCGTTGACAAAGGTTAGGATCTTTTGGTTTTCATCATCAGCGTAGCCGCCAAGGAAATTAGTCTCGCAACCGTCTTTCATCACAAAGATTTTAAGTAGCATTGGCAGAATACCAGAGCTTTCAGCGAAGTGAAGCCACTGTGAGTATTCCACGTAGTCAGCGGTGCCGCGCACTGGTGCGAACTTACCTTGACCGTATTTGTCGATTAGGTACTCGGTGATAGCACCAGATTCGCTGATCACGACGCCATCGTCTTCAATAACCGGAGATTTACCAAGAGGATGAACGGCCTTCAATTCTGGTGGCGCTAGAAACGTTACACTGTCTCGTTGGTATGGTTTGATTTGGTAATCTACTCCAAGCTCTTCCAATAGCCAGATGATGCGTTTTGAGCGAGATTTGTTTAGGTGATGCAAAGTAATCATGATTTTACCTAGTTAACTGGTTCAGTTTTTGAATTTATTTAGCTTCGTTTGTTTTGATAACAAGCTTACCGAAGTTTTGGCCTTCCAATAGACCCATGAATGCTTGTGGCGCCTCGTCTAGGCCTTCAACTAGGTGCTCACGGTAATGCATCTTGCCTTGAGACAACCATTCTGTCATTTGAACAGCAAACTCATTGTAACGGTGTGCGTAATCATCAAAGATAATGAAACCTTGCATCTTAATACGCTTGACCAAAAGAGTGCCCATAAGGCTAGACATGCGATCTGGGCCTTCAGGAAGTGATGTCGCATTGTATTGTGAAATAAGGCCACAAACAGGAATGCGAGCACCAGTGTTAAGCAACGGCATTACCGCATCGAACACCTTGCCGCCAACGTTTTCAAAATAAACGTCGATGCCGTTGCTACATGCTTTAGCCAGTTGCTCCGCGAAGTCGTCGGCTTTGTGGTCGATACATTCATCAAAACCAAGCACTTCTTTCGCGTACTGACATTTCTCTTGACCACCAGCAACGCCAATGACACGACAGCCTTTTAATTTTCCGATTTGGCCAACGGTTGCGTCTACTGCACCTGTTGCAGCCGCAACGACTAGAGTGTCGCCTTCTTTAGGTTGGCCGATATCAAGTAAGCCCATGTACGCAGTAAAGCCTGGCATACCCATGATGCCTAGTGCGTAAGAAGGGTGTGTTGGCTCTTTACCTAGTTTGATTAGGCCTTCACCATCAGACACACCAAGATCTTGCCAACCGGTGTAAGCCAGTACCCATTCGCCAACTTCAAAATCGCTATTGTTTGACTCTTCAACCTGACACACGGTTGCACCGACCATCACTTCATCAATCGCAACAGGGTCTGCGTAAGATTTAGCATCGCTCATTCGGCCACGCATGTACGGGTCTAGAGAAAGGTAAACTGAGCGAAGTAACATCTCGCCGTCTTTAATTGTTGGTGCGGCTACTGTCTCCAAACGGAAGTTATCTTGAGTCGGTGCGCCTACTGGGCGAGAAGCCAATACGATGCGGCGGTTGTCTTGTTGAGTCATTGGGTATCTTTAATTTTATATTATGTTTATTTATAATTAGACCAGTCGTCTAGTCTTGTTGTCTAAAAATCCCGCCGTCATCAAATGATAAGAGGGCGGGTTATCTGTCGTTAGTAAAGACTAAACACAGTACGTGGTTAGTTTTTACCTTTTAAAATCTGTTGGGTTAGGTTTAAAGCTGATTCTAAGCTACGTGAACTCTGGCTTAGTTTGCTTAATAAGCTTGCGCCTAACCACATAGAATATAGATTTTGAGCGGTTTCTTGGCTCTCTTCAACCTTTATCGAGCCATCATCAATACCACCGACAATGCACTGCTCGATGGTATGCGTCACTTTCTCAGCACCTTTCAATAGCGCTTGGCGCATAGGATCAGAAAGATCAGAAACTTCGGCGCTGAGCTTAACGACTAAGCATTTATGAGCGTTACAAGTACCGTTTTCAATCTGTGACCATCGAGTGAAATAACTGATAATTCTCTGGTAATGGTTGCCTTCACCATGAACCAAAATAGTTTCAACTCTGCTGATGTAGGTCTCAAAATAGTGCTGGATCAGAGCCTCGCCAAATTGCTCTTTAGATTTAAAGTAGTGGTAAAACGATCCTTTTGGAACATCCGCTTCTTTAAGCAATTGCGATAAGCCAACGCCGTTAAAGCCGTTGTTCACTATTAATTGGTAGCCAACATCTAAAACATGCAGGCGTGTGTCGTTCGTTTTATCGTTCATGGGCTTACTATAAGTTAAATTAGACCAGTCGTCTAGTCTTCGGCTTTTTGAGGTATATTCCGTCGTTACAAAAGTGGCTTCAACTATTCAATTATTCAAACGTTCACATATAAAAAAGCCCCAATATAGCTCGTATGTTAGGGCTTAAATCAGTCTCTTCAATTATTTGATAGAGATTAACTCAACATCAAAAATCAAAGTTGCTGATGGTGGGATAGGGCCTGAACCACCTTTACCGTAAGCCAATTGGCTTGGGATAAACAGGCGAACTTTTTGGCCTTCGACCATGTAAGTCAAACCTTCTTGCCAGCCTTTTATCACTTGTTTAAGAGCAAATGAGATTGGCTCACCACGATCAACAGAGCTGTCGAAAACAGTGCCGTCGATAAGTGTACCGTGGTAATGAACCGTTACTTTGCTGTTCTTAGTTGGGTGCTCTGTACCAGTACCTTCTTCAAGAACTAGGTATTGAAGACCACTTTCAGTCGTAACAACCCCTTCTTTAGCGCCGTTTTCGATAAGGAATTGTTGGCCTTGTTCGATATTTTCTTCGCCAGATTTATGGTTCATCCAAGTGCGGTAGATCATGAAGCCAGCCAAAATAAAGACAATGACCGGGATGATAAATTTAGACATAGTAAAACCTATTTATTGTTGATTTTTTATAGAGAAAAGCCGTTAAGGCTGAGTCAAAAGGTAGTTGATCGTTTTTGCGATACCTTGAACATCTTGGTGACCTGCTGTGAGTACTTGGTATTTACCGTTGATGATAAATGTTGGTACTGAGTTGATTTGACCTTTTACTGAGATCTCTTCAGCTTTCTTTACGTAGTCAAATAGAGCGACTTGCTGTTCTTTGTTCAGTTGGTATGGGCTAACCAGACCACGAGAAGTGAACGCAGTCTCTAGAGCTTGTTGACGTTGTTCAGGAGTCGCATCTGCACCCATTTGAACCGCAGCAAATAGGTCGTCCATGAACGCGTGGTCAGGTGTCGCATCAAGTTGCATTACTGCTGTGTAGTAGATCATTGCGCTGATTTGAGCACTTTCATTGAACGTAACGTGCATCTTGCCAATAGTTTGGTCTGTTAGAGATTCGATCTCTGGAATTGCACTTTCCATTTGACGGCAGTGACCACAATTTAGAGAGAAGATTTCAGTGATCGGAGACAGGTTAAATTCAGTTAGAGCAGTAGGCAGCGCTTCGTATTGAACGCCTTTCTGTGGCTCGTCTGTTTCACTACAACCCGCGATAATCAGTACGGCAGCAAGTGCTGTGATGAATTTAGTAAATGGTTTAAACATAATGTTTGCTCTAGCGTTGAGAAGTCGTGAGATTCTAACTATTTAGTACGAATTGGAAAACAATTATAAGGTAAATAAATGCAAACAGTTGGAACGGGCGGGCGATGACAGGCGAGTTGACGGTTAACTGTGATCAAAAACACTTTTTTGGGACGTGCTTTCTTTTCGTATAAAGTTTTTGTCTAAAGTTTTTCTCTCAGTGCCGATATAGACATTAGTGAATGGTTTATCTGCATAAGTGGTTGGTGAAGTAATGAGATATTTAGCGATAATGTTAAGCATAGCTTTGGCTGGGTGCGAAACTACGTTACCAACGGGGTTATTCGGTGAGGATATGTTACAAACTGCACCGAAAACTGATTACGACATTATGTACCCTGAATGGGGGGTGGTTCAAACCACTCATCAGCAAGGAACTATTACCACTAACTACGGACGTGGCGTTTCGACCAATGATCCACTGGAAGTCTTTTTAAGACAAAACCGTATCGATTTTGAAGTTTTACCTGGCAACCATGTGATGGTAAAGCTTGTACAGCATGTGAACTTTAAAACAGGTTCGACATCTCCTGAACCCGCTTACAACAATTGGTTGGACACGTTAGGCAGCTATCTTTCTCGACGCCAAGACATTGATGTCGTCATTGAAGGGCACACGGATAATACAGGCAGTGATCGTGTTAATGATCCGCTCTCTGAACAGCGCGCAAAAGAAGTGAAAGCTCGCTTAGAAAGTAACTATGTTTCGAGTCGTGCTATTTACACCCGCGGTTTCGGTGAGTACGTTCCCGCGTGTAACAACGCTTCAGTACAAGGTAAAGCCTGTAACCGCCGTGTAGAGTTGATGCTGATTGTGGCGAAATAGATGCGAGAAGCTTGATTCTTTGAATCGAAAGAGCGTATCGATTACAGACATAAAAAAATCCCTCATGAAGAGGGATTTTTTGTATTTAGCTTGTGTTGCTTTTTCCGCTTATGCGAACTGATTTTCTAAGTAAGATACGATATCTGAAGATTCGTACATCCACTCAGTTTTACCGTCTTTCTCGATACGTAGACAAGGAACTTTCACACGACCGCCGCCAGCTTCAAGCTCTGCACGGTGTTGTTCGTTGTTTTTTGCATCACGAAGTTCAAACTGAACAGACTGACGTTTCATCGAGCGTCGTACTTTTACACAAAATGGACATGCCTCGAATTGGCACAACGTGTGCGTTTTTGCCTGCTCGTTCACTTTGCTTTGTTCTTCTTGAGAACGCTTCACACCGCGTGGGCTGAAAACAAAATTCAACAACAAGATGACGCGACCTAAAAACCAACGGATAAACTTCATAACTCTCTCTACATATTTAAAATTAGCGTTACAATTTGCAGCATTATATACACAAGTTTTGTTAGATGCTCGCAACAAACCGCTAATATCTATTTTGTCCGTTCGATCGTGTGAGACTTCGCCACATTTAGCCCTAAACGTTTGGACAGTCGAGTCAGGTTTGCTCGGTCTGTTTTCAGAACTCGCCCTGCTTGCGCCCAGTTAAAGTTGGCATCCTCCAACACCTCAGTGATGATGCTGCGTTGAAAATCATCGGTAGCGCCACGTAAACCTGCAGATAGGTCGATCGTTGGTGTTGATAAAGGTGTGTTTTTTACCTGTGTCGTCGCTATAGGCTGATCTTGGTCGAGTGGGCCACAATCTTCTTTAGTGATTGTCACGAGGTTTTTGTTGGTGCTACGAGCTAATGCTTTTAGTGCTGAGCGGCTAATCACGTGCTCAAGCTCACGTACGTTACCTGGCCAACCGTAACGGTTTAAAAATACCAGTACATCAGAGCGGAATTTAACTTGGTTGATACCAAGTTTACGACGTGCCTGTTCTAGGAAGAAGCCTGCTAGCAAGCTGATGTCGTCACCTCGGTCTTTCAGAGCTGGCACTGCGATAGGGTACACACTCAATCGGTGGTATAAATCGGCTCTGAATCGACCGTCTTCAACTTCTTGCTTTAAGTCTCGGTTGGTTGCAGCTAAAACACGAACATCAATAGTTTGAATGTTGTCTTGGCCTACAGGTTGGATTTCGTTGTTTTGCAGTGCACGCAATAGCTTACTTTGTGCTGCTAAAGGCAATTCACCAATTTCATCTAAGAATAGCGTGCCGCCATCGGCTAGAGCAAACTTACCTAAGCGGTTTTTGTCTGCACCAGTAAACGCGCCACGAACGTGACCAAATAGTTCACTCTCTACCAAGTTCTCAGGAATAGCTGCACAGTTGACATAGACGAGTGGGTTACGTTTACGCTGCGATTGGTGATGCAGGGTTCGAGCAACGAGCTCTTTACCAACACCTGTATCACCATGAATCAGAATATTAAATTCAGAGGGTGCGACAACCGCGATATCGTTTTTAAGCGCGACCATGGTGTCACTATTACCAATCAATTCGCCGCCGTCACGTTCCCACGCTTCAACATTCAGCTCTTCCAGTAATTGCTTTGACTGTTTTGCTTGATGTTCAAGTTGCGAGAAAGTCATCGCCATTTGCATCGTAGAGGCAGCAATAGCAGCGAGAACTTCTAGGTTCCGAGCAGGAATATTCGCGAAGACATCAGGTTTTAGGCTGTCGAGGGTTAGTACCCCTAACAATTTGTCACCAAAAAGAAGAGGCAAACCCATACAGGCATGCATAGGCAAATCGCCGTCGTGGTCGATCAGTAAGCCATCGAAAGGATCAGGCAATGAGCTATCCGCATCAAAACGAACTGGAGAACGTGATGCGCAAATCTCATCAAAACGAGGGTGTTCTGAAATGATAAAGCGGCGACCGAATGTATCTCGACTGAGCCCTTGCATTGCGATGGGTACTAGCGTGTCGCCTTGAAGGCTTAAAAGCGCGACGCAATCACACGTTATGGTTTTACGAATGGCATCGATTAGGCGATTAAAACGGTCTTGATCGTTCACACCGCTGGCTAAACCAATGGTCATTTCCATGAGAGTGGATGCTGAGATATCTTGCATAAAGGGCTCATACTGTTTGTATTTTTATACATGGTAGAGTCTTTATGACATAAAAAAAAGGTCTTTTTGACTAAAGTTTGAAGAGGTTTTTTGAAGGGATGCTAGGCACAACAAGCTTTCGCATGTTGGCACCGTTTGTGCAATGTGTCCATTGCGTGTTGTCTATATGACTGAATATCTGACCTATCATTGATTTGAATCAATTAATGCGAATTTATCAGTCCACGTAATTCTCATAAAAATAGTAGCCAAAGAGCTCATTGAGAAAGAATTAATATAAAGTCATCTTTAAATAAAATTAGTCAATTTGACATGAAAGGTCAAAAGACTAAGTGTTCGGAGTAAATCAATGCTAAACAATCTACATATCAACATCATCAAATCGACGATTCCTCTTTTAGAAAGCGCAGGCCCTGCTTTAACTCAACACTTCTATCAACGCATGTTCACGCATAACCCTGAATTGAAAGATATCTTCAATATGACTCACCAAAGAACAGGTCGCCAAGGTGTCGCACTGTTTGAAGCTATCGCGGCTTATGCAAAGAACATCGAAAATCTAGCAGCGTTAACCTCAGCGGTTGAGCGTATTGCACAGAAACACACAAGCTTTAATATTCAACCAGACCATTACCAAATCGTTGGTCTTCACCTAATTGAAACACTGCGTGAATTAGCTGCTGATGCATTCACACCTGAAGTAGAAGAAGCGTGGACTGCGGCTTACCTATTCTTAGCGCAAGTATTCATCGACCGTGAAGCAGAACTTTACCTACAACGCAAGCAAGCTGTTGGTGGTTGGGAAGCTGCACGTGCATTCGTAATTGCAGATAAAATTGAAGAATCAGCATTAGTAACAAGCTTCATCCTACAACCAAAAGATGGCGGTGACGTTCTGGATTATACGCCAGGACAATATATTGGTATCGAAGTGAAACCTGAAGGTGCTCAGTACAGCGAGATCCGTCAATACTCACTATCAGACAAGCCAAACGGCAAGCAGTACCGAATTTCTGTGAAACGTGAAGGCCAAGGTCAAGAAACTCAAGGCGTAGTATCTAATCACATGCACGATACTGTTGCTGTCGGTGATGAAGTTAGCCTATATGCCCCAGCGGGTGACTTCATGTATCAAGAGCGTAGCAAGCCAGTAACGCTTATCTCTGCAGGTGTGGGTGTAACACCAATGCAATCAATGCTTGAGTTCTTAAACAACCAGCAGAAAAACGAACCTGTACTGTACCTTCACGCTTGTGAAAACGTAGGTCAACACTCTTTCACGACTCGCGTTAAAGATATTGTTGCCGATAAAGGTTGGGAAGCGAAAACGTGGTACATGAACAAAGGCGAGTCTGCGTGTGAGAACACACATCAAGGTCAAATGGATCTAGCGTCTATCTCCGATACTAAAGGCTTTGAAGAGAGTGATTTCTATATCTGTGGCCCTGTTGGTTTCATGAAGAACATCGTAGAGCAGTTAGACGCACTTAAAGTCGATCGCTCACGCGTACACTACGAAGTCTTTGGCCCTCACGCCGATTTCTAATCGTAGTCGCCTGATCTATTAATTCCTTGCCTATTCAAAGGCCTCACAGTGTGAGGCCTTTTTTCGTTTGGTTTGTCCAGCGAGAGACAATTGGATATTGGAGTAGGGGGTGATCAAGGTAAGATCTTATGGCGTTCGTTTTAAGAACGCTTAACCTTTTTGGACATGTAATCAGAATCAAAAAACTCAGGCCAGTACATTTTCACATAACCGCCTGCCACCCAAATCACTAGGATGGTCGCGATGGTTAATTCAAAGAAGCCGAATTTATGCAGCCAATACCATTGTGGGTATTCAGCACCGAAAAATGTGGTTAAGCGGTGCATAGCAATGGCGCTGATCACGGACGGGAAGGTGACGGCTGCAATCGAAGGTTGGAACTTCAGACGCATTAGACGGATGTAACATAAGTAAATCAATAGAGTCATGGTGATAGCAATGCCAGCCAATGCTCCTGTCAGAATCGGATCTGGGTTGTCGAAGTTCACCAAGTAAGCGGCTAAAGATAAGTTAACCGGAGCCGCCATGATTGCGAGTGTTGGTCTTGCTCGGCGTGGCAGGTTTCCTTCGAACACCAAGCGATACAACACCACTGGCAGCATGAGGAAATAGATACCGATACAAGTGGCCGCCAGTGTCTCTGAAAAAACGGTGTGTCCAAACTGTGTACCTGCTAAGGAACTGCTGATTAACCCCACGGGATACAGGAACCAACTCGGCACAATGTTCGACATTTTGAAATTGAGGATCTGGAAACTAAAGAACAACACCATCATGGTAAAATGCAACAACAACGCGCAGAACCAGACTGGATAGGCGATTATTGGAGATATCTCGGCCAGATAGTCACATAGAATCAATAACGCCATGCTCATCGGCGCCATCAAGCTTCCACTAAGCGGGTGACGAATGTCATTGATGAAAGTATTAAAGCTGGTGAGATAACGAAGTAAAACGGGCAGCAATAACAGTGCGCCAAACGCAGCAAGGTAAGAACGAATGAGCTCACCAACCCCTGGAAGATATAATGCCCAAGCTTGCCCCAGCCCTATAACGCCAAGTGCTAAAGATGCCTGAGATGGTGGAACATTCTTTACTTGGGTTAATCTTCTCCAGTTCAACGACTTGCTCCACTCAGTTAAATGTAGAACGTATACTCTAATCAAAACGTTCAGTCATGCTCACAATCGGTGTTGTTAGGCATGTAAATAATTTCGTGGATAATAGCAAGTTTAACGTTTGCTTTTAAGGTTTTGATTCGAAATTGATATATAAAGCGCGATGAAAGTGTTTTTGATTTTCTTGAGTGTTCTATAAATATTGAGCTTGGTTTGCTTATTGTAGTAGTGGAATTTGACTGTATTAGTGGAACTTAACGAGTTACGTTTAAGTCCCACATTTGAACTGACGTTTTCAATGCAATTAACGAACTTCCTCTTGCTGAGGGAGATCTTGCTGTCTTAGTTTCTCGTTTTTCAGCGTACGGTTAAGTAGTTGGCTGTAAATTGGCTGACCACCTAACATCTGAGCAATGATTACCGCGCCCAAGCAGGTGATTATCAACGGTAAGATGAGGTAGTAGTTATTGGTCATTTCAATAACCAACAGTATGCCAGTGATAGGCGCTCGCACCGTGGCGGCAAATAAGGCGCCCATGCCGGCAATCGCAAACATACCCGGCTCTATGTTCAGTTCAGGGAAGAATGCAGCCGCGATAAGCCCAAACGCGTATCCAAAGAGTGTTCCTAAGGCAAGCATTGGTGCAAAGATACCACCCGGTGCACCAGAGCCGAAACAAAGTAGCGTGGTGAGCACGCGCCCTAAGAAGATTAACAGCAGCACGTTTGCGCTGTAGTTGCCATTCGTGATGTTCGGGATGATACCAATACCACCGCCAGTCAACTCGGGTATATAGAGCAGCAATAAGCCAAAGCAACCGCCCAGCAGGGAACCTGTCATTAAGTAGCGTTTACGGTCATTCTTGTGTATTGCCACAAACAGGTCTTGCGAAAGTGTAATCAGCTTATTGAAAATCACACCAAACAGGCCGAACAACACGCCTAACAACAAGAATAACCACAGAGCATCCAGTTCAGGCGGTTGGTATTGAGGCATAGTGATAACGGCAGATTGTCCGTTGATTGATCGAAAAACGATGTTGGCTGAAACCGCGGAGATGATGACGGCTTTAATTGATATGAGTGAGTAGCGAAACTGTGGTCTCATTTCTTCTACTACAAACATGATTCCGGCGAGTGGTGCGTTGAATGCTGCGGCCAAACCACCTGCGGCACCCGAAGCCAGTAGTGAATGTCGGGCGTCGTCATCTTTGACTCGAAAGATATCGGTGACCATGCGACCAATACTGCCGCCCATTTGAACGGTTGGTCCTTCTCGTCCTAAAACCATCCCAGAACCTAAGGCGCCCATACCGCCAAAGAATTTTACTGGCAATACTCTCCACCATCGAACAGGGCGCATACCGTCCATCGCCCCTTCAATTTCGGGGATGCCTGAGCCTGCAGCCTCTGGAGCAAAGCGGTGAACGAGGAAGTAACCAATAAAGGCAAATGCAGCACTAATAAGGAAAGCGGCCAGCCAAAGAGGTAAATAGCTACCTATTTCATCTTTAAGCCAATCGGTACGAGTTTCGGTGATGAAATGAACCGCGACTTCGAAATAGGTACCTACCACGCCAGCAAGTACACCTACAATACAAGAAAGAAAGAGAACGGAAGCGGGTGTTTTATCTCTTGAGAGAAATTGATTAATAGCATCCCTTGGCATTTTGGCGAGTAGGGACTGCTTAATTTTCTCTCTTCTGGTCATTGAGATAAGGCTCCTGAATGGGTTGAGGCGGGACTGCAATAAATTATACGCGTCCTCTGCATATCCTATAGCAGCAAAGATGCAAAGTTGAATTTCATTTATGGAATATACGTGTTACATAAATGGAATCTATAGGCAATAGTTGAATCGCCGTCACAATTTTGATCGATTCTCCGGTGGCGGCTTGAATATCCCCAAAAATGAACCATAGTTAAATCGTAAAGCAACATAACGAACCGCAAGGAGAAGTGAGGTTTTACACACAATTTGGATGGATTCAGAATAAAGTTTTAGTTCCTCGTTAAATGTTCAGGTCGATATTTAAGGCTTCCTGATTCGCGAACTCACGATTGAGTAACGAGGGTGAGGCGTACTGAGTAAGTACGCCTTTAGTTCGTCTGGAGCATTCCTTTTTCATAGTTCCCCCCTTTCTAGTGACACTCATACAACTTCTGGCTTAAATCATTCTCCGTATAAACAAGCGATTGGGGTCAATTTCTCCGTGATTGTGTATATACTCCTAAAAAAAGGAGAACTGATATGACCAAAAAAGTTCCTACAAACATAATTACGGGTTTCTTGGGTGTTGGCAAAACGACAGCTATTTTGAACCTGCTCAAAAATAAACCTGAGAATGAAAACTGGGCTGTTCTGGTTAATGAGTTCGGGGAAATTGGCATCGATGGCGCATTGATGACAGATCAAGGTGCTTTGATTAAAGAAGTACCGGGTGGCTGCATGTGCTGTACCGCTGGTGTGCCTATGTCAGTGGGTATTAATGCTTTACTACGCCAGAAGCCGGACCGTTTATTGATTGAACCTACAGGGCTTGGTCATCCAAAGCAGGTTATTGCGACGTTAACTTCAGAGCAATACACACCTTACGTTGACCTAAAAGCGACGCTAGGTTTGGTTGACCCAAGAAATCTGTCGATTGATAAATATACGTCTAATCAGAACTTCAATGATCAATTAGATAGTGCTGACGTGATTATCGGAACCAAAGTAGATTTGGTTCACTCTGAAGATATCGACGCATTCAATGATTGGGTGACGGATCAAACACCTGCAAAAGTGTTCCATAAGCTGATTCACGATGGTGAAGTGCCATTGGAAGTGTTGGACATTGAAAGAGTATACGGCAGTGCTTCCTCTCATATTGAAGCGCATCATCACGATCACGCTGAACAAGAGCCTCAATTCCAACTGCCTCCCGGTGAAGCTTTCATCCGTAAAGAGAATAAAGGTCAGGGCTATTTCAGTTGCGGTTGGCTATTTGGCGCAGAGCATAAGTTCGACTTTGATGCACTATTCTCTATGTTATCGGATCTTACGGCTGAGCGTGTAAAAGCCGTGGTGAATACTGACCAAGGTTGCTACGCGTTCAACGTGGCGAATCAAGTGGTGTCAGTGAACGAAATTACACTGGATGGTTTTGAATCAAGACTGGAAGTGATCGACTCGCAGTTAATGCCTTGGGACGATCTCGAGCAGATTCTACTCAAGCTGTGTGGCATCAAATAGCGCCATTTTTACTGTTTGAACTGATGATCTCGGTGTTTACTTCGTTGAAGGTGGGGTAAACACCAGATTAAATGAGAAAGTTTGCGTCATATCACGATAAATGTGAGATAAATCACTCTAATTACTTTATAGTGCTCGGCTGAAATAAGAATGTAGGCTGTCTGCTTAAGGAACCCGTAACAATGTCATTTTCCTCTCAAGGTTTTGCTCCTGAATTAGTCAAAGCGTTGACTGAGTGTGGTTATGAAAAACTCACTCCAATTCAACAAAAAGCGATTCCAATGGCTCGTAAAGGCCATGATATTTTTGCTACTGCTCAAACCGGTACGGGTAAAACAGCGGCATTTTCATTACCTGTTATCCAACACCTTTTGAACAGCGGCAAAAAGGCGTCTAGAGGAACGGCTCGCGGCCTTATTCTTGCTCCAACTCGTGAGCTTGCTGCGCAGATCGCTCAAAACATTAAAGACTACGTTAAATACACGGAACTAAGCGTTTCTGCGGTTTACGGTGGTAACAAGATGTCTTCACAAGTTCGTCAACTAGAGCTGGGTGTGGATATTTTGGTTGCAACACCTGGCCGTTTAGAAGAGCACTTAGAAGCGGGTAACGTGTCTATCGCAAACCTAGAATTTCTAGTATTTGATGAAGCTGACCGTATCCTTGATATGGGCTTTATCAATGCCGTTCGTAAGATCATGCTAGATGTAGAAACATCACCGCAAATCATGATGTTCTCTGCAACGACTTCTACTCAGTTAAACCAACTGTCTGTTGATATTCTGCGTAAACCAAAACGTATCAGTGTTGAGCGTGAAAACTCAACGGCTGCAACTGTTGGTCACGTGGTGTATCCAGTTGATCAAGAGCGTAAAACAGAGTTACTTTCTGAGCTGATCGGTCGTAAAAACTGGCGCCAAGTGCTTGTTTTCGTGAACTACAAAGAAACAGCAAACGATGTAGTTAAAGAGCTCAAGCTTGACGGCATTAAAGCGGTACTTTGTCACGGTGATAAAGCGCAAAGTGCTCGTCGTCGTGCGTTGGATGACTTCAAAGAAGGCAGAGCGCGCGTAATGGTTGCAACCGACGTTGCGGCACGTGGCCTTGATATCGAAGACTTACCACACGTAATTAACTATGACATGCCTTTCCTAGCGGAAGACTACGTTCACCGTATTGGTCGTACAGGTCGTGCTGGTAAACAAGGTCATGCAATCTCTTTTGTTAACCGCGAAGAAGAGCTGACTGTTGTTCAAGTCGAAAAACTGATTCAACAACGTATTCGCCGTGTTGAACAACCGGGTTATGAACCGAAGAAACGTGATGCTTACATCGAGAAGCTGAACACTAAATCGGCGTACAAAAACCGTCAGGGTCGTAAGAACAACGCGAACGAAGAGCCACAAGATCAAGCAAGCGCTGAACGTCGTTTGACTATGATGAAGCGAATTAAAAACCGTCGTAAGTAAAATTACGGTTGGTAATGGAAAAGAGCCACTGTATTGTGGCTCTTTTTCGTTGTGTCGCTAAATATAAGGTAGCTCCTTAGAAAGACAGCTCAACAAGCTAAACACTTAAATAAAAATAAGTCGATAAGGTAATAATATGGATAGCGCACTACTTTGGGCTTTTATTCCCACATTTTTTTTTGTGTCAATCACGCCGGTATGTGTATGACCTTGGCTTTGACGCTAGGAATGAGTGTTGGATACAAGCGTACATTATGGATGATGATCGGTGAATTGGCTGGTGTTGCGGTGGTTTCCATTGCCGCGGTATTAGGTATTGCATCTATTATGTTTAACTACCCGTGGCTATTTACGGGCTTCAAATTTGTTGGTGCAGCTTACTTGTTCTATCTAGGCGTTCAGATGTGGCGTTCGAGAGGCAAACTGGCGATCAGCACTGACAACCAAACAACAAAAGTCAGCAATGATTGGGACTTGGTGGTTCAAGGCTTCGTGACAGCGATTGCGAACCCGAAAGGCTGGGCATTCATGATTTCGTTACTGCCTCCTTTTATTAACAGCAATAAAGACTTAGCACCGCAGTTGTTGATTTTAGTGTCTATTATTCTGGTTTCTGAGTTTGTTTGCATGACCTTATACGCGACAGGCGGTAAGAGCCTAAAACATATGCTGGGTAAAGCCGATAACGTTAAGTTGATGAACCGTATTGCAGGTACGTTAATGATGGGCGTTGGCGTGTGGTTGTTCGTGAGTTAGCTATGGCTAACGGTATTGCGAACAACGATAACGGTTGAGATCCCCGACTCAGTCGTTCCTCCTTCTCGAGGATGACGGTGCGTGATTTGGTTTGGGGTGAAGAGCAGTTTACAAAGTCGCAGATCATTAGTTGAATCAAAGATCGTATAGAATTTAAAAAAGAGCGATAGGGCATTTGGCCTTATCGCTCTTTTTTGATTTTACTTAACTAGCGAACAGAAACTAGATAACAGTAAGGTTGCTGATCTTAGGTAGATTTGCTTATTAAACCGCGATTTCACCGCCGTCTTCACGACGAATCACAACGGTAGATGCTCTTGGGCGAACATTGCCTTGAGTTTGTGCAGTTGCATCGTCTGATGATGGCCAGTTTGCAGGGTGTTGAATGTTCACGAATAGTGATTTGAAATCTGGGCTGATGGTAAAGCCAGTCACTTCACAACCGTTTGGCCCCACAAAGAAGCGTTTAAGCTGTGCTTGGTTATTTACGTCAATCACCGCGCTGTTGCCTTTGTCATCCGTTAACTGAGATGGAACAACAGCCAGCATTTGATCGTTGGTGTAGCCTGTAACTTCGTCTGCGCCGTTATCTGTTTGAATCCATAAAATACCACGAGCATCAAACGCTAAGCCATCAGGGCTCGCGAATTGGTTCATGTCTGTTAGACCTGAGCGGTTAATTGACTTGTCTTCCACTGCTGGAGAACCGAAGACAAAGATATCCCAATCGAACTCGCCTGCTGTTTTGCCTTCATCCCAACGAATTACATGACCGAACTTGTTGTCTACGCGAGGGTTCGCAGAGTTCGCTTCTTTACGCTTGTTGTTATTAGTCAGCGTAAGGTAAGCCGTCCCCGTCATTGGGTCAACAGAGCACCATTCAGGGCGATCCATTGGCGTTGCGCCTACAAGGTCGGCTGCGCCTGCTGTATTGATGATAAGCGCTGCTTGAGAATCAAATGAATCACCAAGTTTGCCGCCGTTCGTGGTCTTGCTACTCAGAGTTAGCGGTAGCCAAGTGCCTGAACCATCATCGTTGAACTTAGCCACATATAGTGTGCCTTTGTCCATGTACTTGTCACCCGCACTTAGACGGTTACTTGGCTCAGCGTCACGCGGGTCCCATTTCTCTTCAGAAACGAATTTGTACAGGTATTCAAAACGAGAGTCGTGGCCAGAATAGAACACGATTGGCTCGCCTTCGGTCAACTTACCAAACGTACAACCTTCATGACGGAAACAACCCAATGCTGAACGTTTCTTAGCGCGAGAGTTCGCTGTGTATGGGTCGATTTCAACAATGTAGCCGTGACCATGTGCTTCGTTACGGTAGTCATCAATCGGCGAATCAGCGCTTGGTGTTACGTCAAAGCGTGCAAACTCGTCTAAGCGTTCTTGTTGGTTGCCAGAAAGCGTGTCCCAACCGTAACGTGTTTTGTCGGTTGCGATGCCAATACGTTCTTGTGCTGGCGTTGTCTCGCCTTTATTAACAAAATAACCCGGCCAGCTCTCTTCACATGTTAGGAAAGTGCCCCAAGGTGTGTAGCCATTACCACAGTTGTTCAGCGTGCCGCGAGCTTGGCTGCCGTCTTGTGAGAATTTGGTTTTAGTAAACTCACTGTGAGCAACAGGGCCAGACAGGTCCATTACTGTTGCGCCTGTGTAGCGGCGGTTCAGTGGATCGTTATCGACCATCACCCATTGGTTGCCTTCAAGTTTTACTCGAACAACACTCACGCCGTGCGCGTTGATCTCTTTACGTACTTCATCAAGGCTAGGGCGAGCGCCTTCGTTGTATGTTGGGCCGTTGGCGTGCAGCGCTTTTTGGTCGATGTATTCGTGGTTGATCACCAACAAACCGTCGTTACTGTTGCCATCAAGCGGGAAGAAGTGCATGCCGTCGTGGTGCATGCCCAGTGAGTTCGCTTGATCTTGTGCATTGTTGGTTCCATCTTTTAACCAAGCCTTGCCTTGCTTGTTTAGTGGGGTACCCCAAGGAACCAATACTTGTGCTGTATAGCCTTTTGGTACGATGACACTGTCTGTCAAAGAGCCTTTAACCGATTCGAAGGCAAGTGTTGCGGTGCTTTTGTGCGCGCCCGTTGCTTGCATTGTCGTAGCGTTAGCCGTGCTGTGACCCGCTAAACCAAATGCGCCAAAGGCGGTCATTGCACTGATGCCAAGACCGCCTTTCAGAACGTTTCTTCTTGAAAGGTTCGCATCTAGAACTTCTTCGAAGGGCTTGTTGTTACTCTTGTTAAAACGAGTGCTATCAAATGTTTCCTTGCTCATCGGGACTGCTTCCTGTTGGCTGACTTTATTATTCGTTATTCACGTGTAACCAAGCTATTTCTAATGAGTTAATAGTTGGTTCAATGTGTGACCAATCGTGAAGCAGTTAAGTGACAGATTTTTATAGTTTTGATTAAGGTTTTGTTTCTGCAGCACGATTTTTCCCGTTAAGCCTCTCGTGTAATACAAAACTCTTGGGAATTAACGAGGAACTGTGTATAAATGCTTTATCAAACGAAAAGAGAGACAGTTATGAAATTAGATAAAATCGAAAACAAAAATCGTCGCCTACGCAAGAAATTATACCTAGGTGAATTCTCTATTTTAGGTTTTGAAGTAAGCTGCACGACTTCGATTGCTGATTTTGACCAATACGATGTGTTCATCGATGAATTTATCGATTTTATCGACAGCATCGGCCTGTGCTTTGGTGGCGGTGGTTTAGAGCTGTTCGAAGGTTTCTTATGTTGTATTGAGCGCTACCGTTCAGTGACAGAAGCAGAGCAACTGCAAGTAGCGCAGTGGCTTGAAGCTCGCGCAGAAGTAAGCAAAGTTGAAGTAAGCGAACTTGTTGACGCAAACTACGCATTCTAAATTGGTGTTGTTCGGCTAGCTCAGTTGGAAGCGAATAGAGCTTTCCTGAGAGAAGTTTTATACATCAGTGAAAGGCCCAGTCGGTATATCGATTGGGCCTTTTACGTTTGGTCAGCTCAACACCAGACCTCGGGTTTCGAGTGTTGTAGGTTTCTTCGATTTAGAACCTGTACGACTTGTCCAAGGGGGAGCGAGCAACTTGTTGGAGTGTTTGAAGCAGAATTGGAAATATGCGCTTTTTCAATTCGTCCCGTGACTTAGTGCTCTTTACTTAGCGTCGTTTTCTTCGTTCACTTTTGCATAGAAGTGCAGCAACTCTGTGAGCTCTTTAACCCAACCAAATGCTTCTGTCGGTGCTTTCGACAAAATCTTCTCGACTTTGTCACAGTGAGTTTCAAGGCTGATCGCTTGTTCAAGGTTGAACGACATTGCATAGAAGTGCCAAAGCAACAGTCGAGTCATGCGCTCGATGTTTTGCTGTGAGTTATCCGACTCACTAAACGCAAGATTCACTTCACTCAGCGCGATTGCTGTCATTCGCAGCATCGCATCAAACTTCGCTGATTGCATACGCTCTTCATTGGTCACTTCTTCCTGTTCGAACGTAAACAGTTCCGTCATTGCATCTTCAGGGACAAGGCGATGAATCATTCTTAAACTAAATTCTTCTAGTTCTTCACGAGGCATGTTGTTTAAGCAAGTTAAAGTGTAATCGCGTTGCATGGTGTTCTCTTGGATCTGCAAAAAGGTCAGACAGTTTAATGGAGAAGCGAGTTCAGAAAAAGCAGATTTTAGATAAGCCTACGTTTGTAGGCTTATCTATGTACTACAAGCCCTAAAATTGATGTTTAGGGAAACTGTATTTAGGTTTGAACGCAGTATCAGGCTTTGCTATGGCTTGGCGGTTGATATTGCATAGACTGGTCGTTTCTCATGAAAATGTTACTCGCGACCAAGCTGCCAATACAAATTGAACCAAGCGCTAACCAAGTCATCGTATCTGGAATCTCGTTAAACAGTGGGATCGCCAACAAAGTTGCAACGGCGGGTGTTGCACTGCCAAAGGCGGCTGAGCGCTCTGCTCCTAATGTATTGACAGCATAGAGATAAGTGAATGCCGCTATTAAGCCTGCACCGACGCCTTGCACCGCTGAATGTGCGGCAAGCTCTGTGACTGGCCATTGAGCAATTGGTGTGCTCATTAAATGGCTAGGGAGGGTTCCTGTAAGGATAAGGACCAGCAACAGCAAGGTGGAACAGAATGAGATAAAACCTGCACTCACGAGCGCATTAAGGTTGGCAACACGTGCTGAGATGGTAAAAGTCGCCCACATCAAGCTGCCAAACAAAAACAACACGTGACCTTTGGTATATTCAAAGTTGAAGCTGCTTAAGCTACTTCCCAGAAACAACAATATCCCAAGCGAAACCAGACCTAAACCAACGACACGGTGTCGGCTAAGCGGCTGCTTAAAAAAGAGTACCGCGATCCCTGTTACGAATAGAGGAAGCGTTCCCGGAACTAAAGCACTCCCGTGTGATACCGGAACGAACTGCATGGCTGTTCCTGCAACGAGTAAATAAGGTAACCCGCACCCCACAAACATACCGGCCAAGTATCGATTCGGGACAGCAGCGATCGTGCTACGTGCTTTCCACACCAAAGGTAATAGCGCCAATGCTGGTATGAGGAATCGAGTCAGTGCGATGTCTGCAGGTGTTAAGTCTGAATTTGCGCCGCCTTTAAGAGAAAGGAAAAAGCTCGCCCAGATGAGCAGAGTGACAATAATAGATAGGTAGCCAAGCTTCATAATAAACAAGGAAAGTGAATGATGATTAATTATGGGGTACTTGGTGTGCCATAGGTTGGCAAGTTTTGTTCTAACTTGAGTTGTAGTTGATGATTTCTGCTAATATCTTGCCAATTGTTAACGAATTTAACCAATAATTGGTATTTGCTATGGATAGGATTGATAGACATCTTCTTGAGTTGCTTCAGAAAGACGGCAGGCTAACCACCGCTGAGTTAGCTGATGAAGTTGGCTTATCGGCTTCACCGTGCGCGAGGCGCATCAAAAGACTGGAAGAAAAAGGGATTATTGATGGCTACCGTGTGAGCCTGTCACGGGAACAGGTCGGCATCGCAATGAGCGTGTTTGTTGAGGTGAGCTTGAACAACCACCAAGAAGTGTCGATTGATAAATTTGAAAGTGCGGTTGTCGAGATGGAAGAGGTCATCAGCTGCCACGTTGTATCTGGGGCTTATGATTACTTGTTAGAAGTTGTCAGCCCTAACTTGATGGCTTACGAAGCATTTACCAGAAAGCTACAGCGACTCTCCAACGTAAAAGACATACATACCCATCTTGCGATTAGGCAAGTGAAAGGCAATGCGCCACTTCCGGTTTATACGAGCTAACGGTTTATACGAGCTAACGGTTTATACGAACAAACTGTCTATACGAACTAACAGTTTACACCGACTAAGCCGTAGGTAGGTGACACGCTGCCCGATGACATGAGCTGAAAAAGAAATGATTTTATGACTAATAGGAAGTACGGTCGCTATTAACGGCTATCTGACGAATGCGGATACGCAACAATAAAAAACGGAGCACCTCGTGAAAGGTACTCCATATATGATAGGTGCAAAACTTAGTGATACTTAAAGTTAGAGATTGAACAATCCCCGGTTTGAGCGTTGATTCTGAATGAAAAAGCATGTGAATGATAATCCACACCGTCATTCCAAATCGTCTCTCCAAATATCTTACATAGCTCTAGCTCACTTACTGAACCGAACTCTTCCATGTGTTTAGCGACAGATAAAAGTTTACCTCTTATCTCTGCAGTCCCTTCCGTGTTACTCAAGCAGTTGAAAGCCATAGTTTTTTGCATATTACCTAGCCAAAATATTTCTTGTTATTAAGTTATATGAATAATCATGATAACAATTTTCTGGCGTTTGTAAATCTATTTTGTGATGAATATCTCACATAGTCGCTTGCATTGGTCGGAAATTGAACGTCATTGTTGATAGTTACCACATTAG
Source organism: Vibrio sp. 1F253 (assembly GCF_041439295.1). Lineage (NCBI taxonomy): Bacteria > Pseudomonadati > Pseudomonadota > Gammaproteobacteria > Vibrionales > Vibrionaceae > Vibrio > Vibrio sp. 1F253. The sequence goes on from NZ_JBGONU010000004.1 coordinate 145,936, forward strand.
TTTTACAACTTATTGATAAAGCTTTGACTGATTATATTTCTGAATGTGTTGGTTTGTTCGAACTATGATTATTGGGATAATCAAGTTAAGCAAGTGAGTAATCATTTCAGTTTTGTACATCGTTTATCGGTTGGTTTGTGTGGCGAGCTTCGTCAATCATCGTCGCTTCTTTACGGTATTTTGAAGAGAGCTGACGAAATTTTTTACTGAGTGTATAAAGATCTTGCGAGAGTGATTGTGAGCTTTGTACGTGTACCTGTGCACTTTCTGTTTGACGCGGTAGTCTTGCTTTAGCGCAGTGTTTAGCTATGGTTTGCCACGAATGCGTTAGAGACTCCGCTCCATCTAGTTCTGTAGACACAATATACGCCTGTTTTAATAGAACCTCAGAGACATCATAAGCGGTATTCATATGACTATTGAGCTGCACATTAAATCTTTGTTCGTACTTTGCCCAAAGCCCAATGATCTGCTTTTCGTTGAAATGTTTAGATAGCAACGTTTGTGATTCATAGGTCGAGAGAACTTGGTTAAATTCTTTGGTGTATTGATTATAGCGTTCTTCAAATGATAACTGGCGATCTAACAGTGTTTGCCAGTTTTCACGGTCACAATGGTCTGCTAACGCGATATCGGCACTCAGAGGTACACTTATAATGACAACCTTCACCAAAAAATTCATGATTTACCTCTACTTAACTCGCTCTCTATTAAGAGTATAGATGAGCAGCAACATGAGTTGATGTACACTTGAAACATACCTAAAACGGAAGAGCTGGTGGATTTGATGAAAAAAGCGCTGATCGCTTTACTTGTGTTATTAATATTGGGCGGAGGAGGGGCTGCATACTATTTCTTCGTCATGAAAAAAGACCCCACTCCGCCAGAGAAAGAGGAAGCGTCGGCTGTTGAAGTCGCGGCGCAATCTGAATCTGACCTTGCATCCCTCACTACTACTCAGCCTGAGCCAGAACAGACTGAGTTCTACGTTTTAGATAGAAAACTAAAAGTAGTCGAGCAGCCCGAAATTGATGGTTTGATAACCGACTATCTTTATAAGGGTGAAAAGGTCGAACTACTAGAGAAGCAAGGCGAATGGGCTCGTATCTCTGACTATATTGTTTTAAAGGAAGGCGGACCACAGACGGCGGAATGGATTTCAATGTCTGGGCTATCTAGTGATGAAGTGATTATCTCTGAGCAAGAAAACAGAGAGATACTAGATTCATACTTATCTAAATCCGATGATCTGAAGCTCCATCAAGAGAAGTTCCGCAACACGGTAGCTAAACTTATCTCTGAAGGGGAGTGCGACCCAAGTGATTTTGAAGAGTTAGGCGGTTGGGTTAAATCAGTTAAATACAGTAACCGAGATGTTTATTTTATTTATTGTGGTGGGTTGTCTCTTGAAAACAAAATTTATCTAGATGTAAATACTAATGAAACATTCACGAAGTAGGAGCCGACTCCCATTTAATATGGGTATTCGTCACTGACTTTTAATTACTCTATTTTTCCAAGATATTAACTAAAGCCTACTCATAGATTGAGTGGGCTTTTTTATGCTACCTATAATGCTTGTTTTTCTATTTACCCTGCAATTCATATTGAAGATTATATATAACCATCATTAAATATTTATTAATGAGTAATAAGGTCTTTCCTATTATTCTCATGATCAATCATTTCAAATTCCCACATTGCATTCTTCTTGAAATAAGCTGAGAGATATAGGTTTATCTCATATTAACAAAGGCTTATCTGCTTAGTGATAAAACTGAAATTAAATAAACTTTATTAATATCAGAGTTTTGCATTTGTTTACATGTATTTAACATTTCATTGGTTTTGGGATGTAAGTCTAGTTTTTAATCATAATGCGAAAATATTATCTATTTGTAATAATACTTTTTGATTTTGAGTTGTAGGGTTTAATTAAAGCAAAACGTAAAGTTTAATTATCAACTAAGACATTATCTTATTAACATCATTGTTATTTAATTGCTTGTAAGGGATGGAATCATTAATGAAAAAACTTGCTTTAATTACAGGGTCAAAAGGCGGTATCGGCTCAGCAATTTCCTCTAAGTTAGTTGCAGACGGCTATCGTGTTATCGCGACTTATTTTACTGGGAATTACCAATGTGCCTTGGATTGGTTTAACGAAAAACAATTCACCGAAGATCAAGTGAGATTGTTTGAATTAGATGTTACCAATACTGCGGAATGTGCGCTGAGCTTAAGCAAGTTGTTAGAAGAAGAAGGCACGGTGGATGTGTTGGTCAACAATGCGGGTATAACGCGTGACAGTGTTTTTAAGAAGATGGATGCCGAAGCATGGAAAGACGTGATTGAAACGAACTTAAACAGCCTTTTCAATGTTACTCAACCACTGTTTGCGCCTATGTGTGAAAAGGGTAACTGCCGAGTCATCAACATCTCTTCCGTCAATGGTCTTAAAGGTCAATTCGGACAAACTAACTACTCAGCAGCGAAAGCCGGGATGATTGGTTTTTCAAAAGCGCTTGCCGCTGAAGGCGCTAGGAGTGGTGTGACGGTAAATGTTGTTGCCCCTGGCTACACAGGCACGCCTATGGTTGAACAAATGAAACCTGAAGTCCTTGATTCTATAAAGAATCAAATTCCAATGAAACAGTTAGCGACGCCTGTTGAAATTGCCGATGCAGTTGGCTTTTTAGCGAGTGAGTCTGGGGCGTACATTACAGGTGAAACATTGTCTGTGAATGGCGGCTTGTACATGCACTAATTGGCGAAACTGAAGGGATTGGAATGATGGAAAAAGTATTTATGGTTGCGGCTAAGCGCACTCCTATTGGTGCATTCACCGGGTCGCTAAAAAACGTATCTGCGGGCGAGTTGGCTGGCGTTGCGATCAAAGGCGCGTTGGAGTCTGTCGATCTTTCGTTGGATGCGATTGATGAAGTGATCGTTGGTAATGTGATTTCGGCAGGTCAAGGTATGGGGGTTGCTCGTCAGGCTTCCATCTATGCAGGGTTACCTGAGGAAACACCTGCATACGGTGTGAACATGATTTGCGGCAGCGGCATGAAGTCGGTGATGGACGCAGCGTCGCACATCAAAGCACAAGATGCTGAAGTGGTTATTGCTGCTGGCGTTGAAGTGATGTCCCAAATCCCTTTTGTAGTGCCCGCGAGTGTTCGTAATGGTCACAAAATGGGTGACATCTCGATGAAAGACTTGTTGGTTGGTGATGGCTTAACCGATGCGTTTAATCATTATCACATGGGCATGACGGCTGAAAATATCGCGAACACGTTAAATATCTCGCGCCTAGCTCAAGATAACTATGCCCTAGAAAGCCAACAGAAAGCCGTCGCAGCGATTGAGGCGGGTAAGTTTAGCGGGCAAATAGTGCCTGTAGAAGTCAAGCAGCGCAGACAAACCGTCATTTTTGATACCGATGAGTATCCGAAGTCAGACGCGACATTCGAAGCTTTGCAAAAGCTTCGCCCAGCCTTTGACCGTGAAGGTTCGGTTACGGCAGGTAACGCTTCGGGCATCAATGATGGCGCAAGTGCCATTATCTTAGCGTCTGAATCGGCGGTAGCGAAATATGGCCTGACACCTTTAGTGGAACTGACCAGTTACGCACAGTCAGGTTTGGACCCAAAGATCATGGGGTTAGGACCTGTAGAAGCGGTTTCTAAAGCGCTTGATAAAGCGAATCTCACCCTCGAAGAAATCGATTTGTTTGAATTGAATGAAGCGTTTGCAGCACAAGCCCTTGGCGTAATGTACCAATTGTCAGAGCAGCATGATTTACCGCTTGATGCGTTCAAGCCAAAGGTCAATGTGAATGGTGGTGCAATCGCGCTTGGTCACCCTCTAGGTGCGTCTGGCAATCGAATTATTGTTTCACTCATCTATGAAATGCTTGAACAGAAAACGACTTATGGCGTTGCTTCGCTCTGTGTGGGTGGAGGAATGGGAACCGCTGTTTTGCTAAAAGGTATTGAAGGTTAGAGCCTAAGGTATCGGTAGCAAGCTTAAAAACATCGGATCAGCTTTTCAAAGCATCGCGAGCTCATAGATGAATGTTGGCTGAAACGATGATTATACAAATTTATTAAACTATGTATTCATCAGGAGTTACTTATGTACACGGATATTTTCAAAACAATTACTGACCAAACAGAAAAGCAATTTGAACCGTACTTAAAGTTCAACAAGTTGGTTGCTAAGAACATTCAAACGATGACAGAACTGCAAATGAATGCGATGCAGACTTATACGGATATGGGTCTTTCTCAAATGAAGGCAGTAAGCGAAATCAAAGACGTAAACAGCCTGACCGCTTTCAATAGTCAACAACTCACGGCATTAACTCAACTGTCTCAGCAAATGATGAGTGACAGTACAAAATTGCAAGCGGCTGCCAAAGAATTCAAAGACGATGTTGAAACACTAACAACTGAAAACTTGAAAACAGTCACACCTGCATAAATTTAATCGCCATCGAATGAGGCAGTTTTACTGTGACATTCGGTGGCGATTTTCCGATTATTGGGGTCATGTTATGTTTCAACACTTCTTTTCGGACTACCTTGTTAAACTTCAACAAACAAACCAGCAATGGTGGGATAACTTTGAACAAAACAAGGAAGCCGCGCAATCTCCCCTAAATCAAGCGATGCAAGAATTGAATTTTGATGATGCATCAAAAATCTTCGAGCAAGCCGCCAACCAACCTGCCGTCCTGCTTCAGCTGCAATCTCAATGGTGGGAACAGCAACTGCAAATCTGGCAAAACGCAGCACTGATGGGCAACACTGAAAGTGTCATCTCAGAAGATCGCAGTGATAAGCGCTTTATCGATGATGCATGGAAGAACGACCCTTTCTATAGCTTCATCAAGCAATCCTATTTGTTATTCAGTAAAAGCTACATCGACACCATCAATTCTATCGAAGGCATCGACGAGAAAACCAAAGAGCGTGTGGCGTTCTTTTCACGTCAGGCAATCAATGCTCTCTCTCCTAGCAATTTCATTGCGACTAACCCAGAGTTGATGAAACTGACGCTTGAGCGAAATGGTGAAAACCTGCTTGATGGGTTAGAGCAGTTACAAGCAGACGTTGAAGCGAGTGCTGATATACTCAAGATCCGCATGACCAACAACAACGCTTTTCGATTAGGTGTTGATGTTGCTAACACGGAAGGTGATGTTGTCTTTCAAAACGAGTTGTTTGAACTGATTCAATATTATCCCAAGACGCCGCAGGTCAATGCGACGCCTTTGCTGATCGTCCCGCCATTCATCAACAAGTACTACATTCTTGACCTTCGTGAGAAGAACTCGATGGTACGCTGGTTACTTGAGCAAGGACATAGCGTATTCATGATGTCTTGGCGCAACCCAGGTGAAGCGCAGAAGGATACTGAGTTTGGTGACTATGTCACGGAAGGCGTGGTTAAAGCCGTTGCTGCGATTGAAAACATCACAGGCAAAGAACAAATCAATGCGGCAGGTTATTGTATTGGCGGCACGGTACTCGCATCTACGGTGGCTTACTACGCTGCGAAGCGCATGAAAAAGCGCATCAAAACAGCGACCTTTTTTACCACCTTGTTGGATTTCTCGCAGCCGGGTGAGGTGGGCGCGTACATCAATGAGACAATCATCAATGCTATTGAGAAGCAAAACGATGGCAAGGGCTATATGGATGGTCGTTCGTTGAGCGTGACGTTCAGTTTGCTTCGAGAGAACAGCTTATACTGGAACTACTATATTGATAACTACCTCAAAGGCAGTAGCCCGATGGAGTTTGATCTTCTGTACTGGAACAGTGATAGCACTAACGTGGCGTCTAAATGCCATAACTTCTTGCTGCGAGAGCTTTATCTTGAAAACAAACTGGTTCAAGACAAAGGCGTGAAAGTGGGCGGCGTATGGATTGATTTGAATAAAATTAAGATACCAAGCTACTTCATCTCGACCAAAGAAGACCATATCGCGTTGTGGCAGGGGACTTACCGTGGTGCATTGAACACTGGTGGCAACAAGACGTTTGTTCTGGGCGAGTCTGGTCATATCGCAGGCATTGTTAACCATCCAGAGAAAAAGAAATACGGCTACTGGTTGAACGACAACTTAGATGACTCTGCTGACGAATGGCTAAACAACGCAAGTCACAACGAAGGCTCATGGTGGACACACTGGGATCAATGGTTACAAGGCTTTGAAGCTGACGAGAAAGTCGAACCTTTCAATCAAGGTTCCGAGCTACACCCTGTGATTGGCAAGGCTCCGGGTAACTATGTAAAACAGGTACTTCCTATCGTCGATAAAGAAGTCGTTGATGTACAGGCTCCGAAAAGCGACGCTTAGCTTGTTTAACGTGAGTGGTTGATACCTATTTCTACTAGGGTATTAGCCACTTATATCAGAGGTGCACTTATCAAGCGCCTCAATACCCAAACGCCGAATACCACTTGAGGTGTAACAATACAAATCGTCGTAAAAAAAACGGCCGTCTAGAGTTGTTGCATATGCCGTCAGTATGCTCCCACTATGAAATATCTCTATTCACCCTAAATTTACCTTCGAGTTGGCAAACTATTCGCTACTTTCATAAGGAGAAGTAGCGATGAATTACCGCATGTTAATGACTCTAGGGGTTTTGTTTAGTGCAAATGTATTGGCTGAACTTGATGAACCAGGCTGGGGAGGCGAAGTTGGAGTATTGGTCGGCTTTGGTAGTGAAACCGATGACTCAGAGGCTGTAAAAAAAGGCAGCTTGAACAGCAAGGGAGAATCGGATTCGAGTGCGCTTGTTGTACCACTGGGACAGTTGCGCTACACGTTTGGTTCAGATAGCGACCAGCAGGTCTTTATGGGGACCTCGCGTGGCGATATCATTGAAGGTGTTTTTGCTTTTGAATTTGGCTACGCACTGGAATATGGCAATGAATCGGTTGTATCGTTCTCTTACCTTCCAACAATCGCAAATGGTGAAGTATGGGAAGACCCGTTCATAGCCAATACTGCGAGGACTAAAACCGATATCTCTGGTGATACCTTTCGTGTACAACTCGACAACTTATTAGATATTGGTTTATCGGGTGATTTCGCTGTCTACAAGCAAGACATTAAAAATGACAAATCGGGCGTTCACCTAGGAGTGCCAACAGGTGTACTCCAACGTGACGCTAAAGGCTATTATGCAAGCCTATCTATGGAGATGCCTGTTAGTGGGAGCTCTTTTATCGAACCATCGTTGTCTTATCAAAAACATCTTGCAGACGGTGAAGCAGTTTCTTTCTCTTATTACTCTGGCTCGTTGACCTACATAATGATGGTGGATGATCATGCATTCTCGGTCAATGCAGATTACAGCCACCGCTCATATGATGCATCCAATCCAGTATTCAAGAAAACACGTGAAGACAATGGATATAGCGCAACGCTTGGCTATGAATATATGGACGTTATGGGTTGGCAAGACTGGGGATTCAACGCATTAGCGGGTTATTCTAGTAACAATTCCAATATCGCATTCTATGATACCAGCGGATATTTGATGAGTGTTGGTGTTAGCTATCACTTTTAAGTAATTGACTACTTAATCACGATGAGTTGAGGGCTAGCATATTTGTTAGCCCTTTTTACTGTTTACTTTTTCGGCTAGAGGCTGCGACTGAATATGAGTGATGAAGCTTAAATTCAGTCAATGGCGACCCAAAATGTCCGGTCGGACCGCCATGAAGCTTGGTCATTCAACTTAAACGAAGTTAAGTATTGGTATTTGATTTTTCTTCGACCGGCAAATGAAGCCGAGCCAACAAGCCTCCCTCTATTTCCTCTGCTTCAAGGTGCCATCCTAGCTTCTTACATATTTTCTCGGTTAAATCCTGCCCAAGGCCAAAGCTATCTTGAAATGGCAGATCAAGTTCCTGTGTGTTTATATTCTTGATGACTATGCTGTTTTCTTCGAAATAGATATAGATAGTGCCGCTATGTGTGTATTGGAAAGCGTTACGAATGAGGTTACCAACGACAATTTTGATTGGAGTCTCTGGAAGTTCCACTGTTGGGGCATGAAGGTAATTGCGGATGATGTCGATCTCTTTACCTTGAATTAAATACTCCAACTCTTCTATCAAATTATCTAATAAAGCGACGACCGAAACTAAGCTCTGATTCGGTGGCGTTTCACTCTTTCGGACTAGCCAGAGCATGGTTTCGGTAATTTGCTGCATGTTGCTGCTCGCGCGGTCGATACGATTGATCGGGCGCTGTAAATCTGAGGGCAGGGAGATGCGCTCTAAGATCTCCATATTTGCTCGTATGATTGCAATAGGCGTTCTCAATTCGTGACTAGCATGAGATAGAAAACGTTGTTCTCTTTCTACCAAATGCGCATTCTTACTGAGTGCCTTTTCTAGATAAAGCGCAACTCGATTGTATTCACTGAATTTAAAGTTGGGAGCGGGGTTCGCCAATAGGTCGTTGGACGCGCTTTCTGACCATTCGACGAGTTGTTCGGTTTTTTTTCCTACTCGGTAACTGTAGAGCCAAAGCGCTAATACAATAAAAAATATATAGCCAAGAGCAATGTAGATAATAAGGTTGAAGCGATGATCGAACCACACATCTATTGTGTCGCCAATTAGGCGGTAGTCGTACCTAGCGACTCCGAATACCAATCGTCCGTCTTCGAGAGCAAAACGGTAGACACCAAAGACAGCCTCTTTCTTGATGTCGTTGGTAACCGTTTCATCAACGAAGACGACAGTGAACTCATCATTAATAAATGTCACATCCCGAAGTACGTCTTTACCGTCGACCTTTATGTTAGGCAATTGGTCATAATAAAATGACACTACGTAAGATTTAGGTAGTTTGGCCTCTGGATTTATAAGGCGCACTTCGTTAAAGCTCAACCATTCACTGGCGAGTCGCATTTTTACTGAATCTTCTATTCCATATTCAAAGTGACGGATTAAAAGTTCTCCGAATAGTAAGGCTGTCAGAAGTGACAAGCCCAAGAAAAAGGTAGTAAGGTGACCCCGTATTGGGAAGCTCTTTTTCATGCTCATGGTTACTCTTTTATCCTCAGACCTTGGCCAACGACGGTTTCAATCAACTTAGATTCAAAAGGCTTATCGATTTTTTGTCTCAGTTGATAAACCTGTACTTTTATGTTGTTACTTTCTGGTGCGTCATTTGGCCACAAACACTCCTCTATTTCTCTACGAGTAACGACTTGTGGAGTTCGGCGCATGAGGAGTTCTAAAAGCATTAGATTGAGTCGATTTAAGTCCAAGACTTGTCCTGATCTTGATACTTGCTGGCTTTCTAGGTCATAGACTAAGTCACCTTGTACTAACCTTTTTTGTTGGCTACTTCTTCGCTTAGAGAGCGCCTTGATACGTAAGGCGAGCTCTTTCATTGCAAATGGCTTGATTAAGTAGTCATCAGTGCCAGCATTGAAGCCAGCTTCTTTGTCTTGCAGCGTATCTTTTGCTGTCAGCATCAAAATAGGCGTATCGTCACCGTCGTCTCGAAGTCTTTCACAGACAGTAAAACCATCTATTTTAGGTAACATTAGGTCAAGAAGAATAACGTCATAGTAGTTTTGTTTTGCGAGTGTAAAACCGCTTAACCCGTTGTAAGCATGATCGCATTTGATGTTTTCAAATTCGAGAAACTCTGCAACAGAAGCGGCGAGATCCTTGTCATCTTCAACTAATAACACGTTGATAGATAAGTTAGATTTCATTTTTCTTAACCCCAGTTAAAGAAGCGGATCTTTGGGTAATTATGTTGTGATACAGCCGCTTGATATCTTGTTGAACCATTAGCAATACGGGTACCAAAAGAAGTGTTATTACCGTTGCGAATAAGATTCCATACCCCATTGACGTAGCTGCTGGTATTAAAAACTGAGCTTGAGGAGAGGTCTCTGACAGTAAGGGCACTAAGCCAAAATACGTGGTTGCAGAAGTCAGCATAATAGCCCTTAAGCGTCCTGTTCCTGATTCAATTAACGCCTCGTACACGGTATCACCACTCATTATCTTGGTATTAAAGCGTGAGATCAGTAAGAGGCTATCATTCACGACGACCCCGGTTAATGCAAGCATTCCAAACAGAGAAAGTATACTGATGGGTATCCCTTGGATTAAGTGTCCCATCAAGGCGCCCACAATACCAAATGGAATTGTGCACATGATCAGCAGTGGCTGGAAATATGAGTTGAGTGGTATTGCAAGCAATGCGTAGATGCCGATAAGAGCGATAGCAAACACGCTATACAGTGAATTTGATATTTGTTCCTGCTCTTGTTGCTGTCCAGAAAGGACAATGTTTAGGTCACGATACTTATTCTGTAATCTTTTAAACAGGTCGCTATCTAACTTATCAATGATCTCTTCTGGAGAGGCGATAGTTTTATCAACATCAGCTGATATCACATTGACTCTGTTACGATTCATTCGTTCAATGTTTTTGGACACATATCGAGTCGATATATTGGCTACCGCATTGAGTGGTACTAACTTACCATTGCCCAAGCGAATTTGTGCGTATTTGAGATTATCCAGTGTTTGTCTTTTTGCCCGCGGATACTGAATTTTGACCTTTATTTCATGCGAACCTTCTTGAAATTGCTGCACTTCATAACCTTGATAGGCCATGTTGAGTTGTTGTAAGAGGTTCGATGTAGTAAGCCCCATCGTTAACCCCATATCGTTAACTTTAATATCAACTTGGGCTTGTGTATTCGCGAGGCTACTTTTTATGCCATGCACACCTTGTACATTACTGAGATGCTCAGTCAGTTCGCGAGTTGCGTTGCTGATCGTTGCTTCATTTTGACTTCTTAATTCTATGCTTATTGCTTTATCGCTGATCATATCGGCTAAGAAATTGGCGCTGTCTATGCCTTCAAGTGTTGGGGCCATGGATTGCCATTCTTTAGCGATAGCACCCGCGCTGATTGGGCGTTGAGTGTTGCTCGAAAGGCCAACAATGATTTGCGAACTGTTATTGGTGGTTTCTACCAATACACTTTGGATTGGTGGTACAGACAGCGCATATTGCTTCACCAACGAATCATTCAATGATGCCGCCATTTGTTCAACTTTAAGTGTTTCACGTTGTACTAATCCGTAGCCAGTATCATCTTCGAATGCGAGCTCGATCGTGATGAAGTTAGTAGAAATCTCCGGGAAAAATACCGACTTAAGTTTGCCGGTTATTAGCGAACCGCCAACTAGAATACACAGGGAAAAAAAGCCACAAATTACAGCATAACGGTAGCGTATAGCCAGTTGTAAACAGGGTTTGTAGAGATGCCAAGTGATGTATTTGAAACCACGTAGAACACGCTGTTGAATATAGTGCCATACGGCAGGGATACCCCATGCTGAAGTCGGTTCCATTTTGACTCGGGCAAGGTGAGCTGGGAGAATTAATTTGGACTCAATGAGTGAGAAAATCAGACAGAAAGTTGCAGCCATGGCAAATTGCGCAAAGATCTTACCGAGTTCCCCTTCGATTAAGCTGAGAGACATAAAAGCCACGATGGTGGTCAATACACCAAATGTAGTTGGTGTAGCCACTTTTTGTGCGCCGGCGATGGTCGATTCAACGGAAGCTCCATGTTTCTCTCTTTGTTCGTAAATGCTTTCACCAATGACGACGGCATCATCAACGACAATACCGAGTGCCATGATGAAGCCAAAGGTGGTTAGCTCATTAAGGGTAAGCCCAAGAAATGTATCTCCCATAAGTACCATTGCACCGGAAAACGTAACAGGTAGGCCCACGGCGACCCAAAAAGCAACACGTATGTTTAAGAGTAGCGCCAGTAAAATAACAACGAGAACGACACCTTGAGCACTGTTCTTGAGTAGCAAGGATAAACGGTTCTTAATCGGCTCACTTTGATCATTCCATTGGGTCAGGTGGATACTGCTCGGCAGTGTCAATTGGTAAGCATCAACGATGGTTCTAGCCTCTTGGGCTAGCTGGCTGATGTTTGATTGACCGTACATTTTTACTGCCAAACCTACAGATGGCTGACCGTTATAACGAGTAATTATACCATCTTCATCAAACCCTAATTCAATGTGTGCAACGTCGGATAATAGAATGGTTTGCCCTGATGCTGTGCGTATAATGGGAATTGAAGCGAACTCTTTCGCACTTCGGTGTTGTTGGTCCGCTTTAAGAACTAACGTCCCTTGAGAACCTTTGAGCTGGCCGGCCGTTTGGGTTAATGATTCTGCTCTAATTTGGCTGACAATTTGCTCCATCGTGAGACTGAAAGCTTGCAATTTGGCCTCGTCAATTTCAATCGAGACCTGCTGAGATTTTCGGCCAATGTAATCAACCTTTTGTATCAAAGGAGAGTTTAGGAGCTTGTGTCGTAACTCGTCTAAATAACGATGTAATGCACCGATAGGCACGTCACCAAACAGGTTAATTGAAACTACCTCTTCAAGGTCGGCTTGACGCGTGATCACTGGTTTTTTTGCTTCACTAGGTAAATCGCCAATAGCATCAACCACACTTTTTACATCTTGTTGCAGTTTGTCGAGTGAATAGCCACTCGACTTAGTGATGGTTACCGTTGCACCGTCACTATTTGAACTGCTGTGTATTTGTTTGATGCCTTCTACACCTAACAATGAATCTTCGATTTTTATCGCAATGCTTTCTTCAGCCGAGCGGGCTGAGCCACTTTGATATTCGACACTTACCGTAATATTGGTTGGGGGGAGTGAGGGGAAGCTTTCTACCCGTGATTGGATAACCGAAAAACCGCCCGCGACTATGATCAAAACCATTAAAAGATTTGCGGCAACTGGGTTGTGAACAAACCATGCGATAACGCCATGAGTTTTTAGGTTATTGTCCATCATTCACCTCTTTAAGTGATTTGTCCCCAGAGGCAGGAGTCGGGAGGCTCCGATTTAATGCGAGTTTTTCCGTGTCGTCTGCGTGAGAGCTATCCGAAAGTGCTAATACTTGCATTCCCTCCACGTAGCTGGACAACGGCTTTACAACCAAAGTGATGTGTTGATTTAGGTTGCCCTGTTCAAAACCAATCGCATCGATATCTTGAAACAGTGATTGAGTCTTGTGACGATGAAGTTGACCTTCTTTGACGTACCAAATATTGCCGTCTGCAGTAATGGAAGAGGATGAAACTACAAAACTATCTGAGTGGCTCTTACCTTGAATGACAACTCTAACAAAGCTCCCGATCAGCAAAGGATCTGGCTGTTGAAGAGGGGAGTCTATTTTTAATATGAGGTTACGCATACGTGTTGATTGTTCCACGAGCAGTGAAAGGTGACTCGCCCGTGCTGCCCATTGTTGCCCTGAATCTAAATCAGATGCTGACTGAATTGTCACCGACAGTGCACTCAAATCGGAGGGGAGCTGTTGCCAGTCGCGTTCTGTGAGCTGAAGATGTACTTCAGCAGTTTCTATGGATTTGATCTGTCCCAACGAGGTTCCGGATGCAACAACACTGCCTGTGGTGACGTTGCTTTGGCTGACAATGGCATTATAAGGAGCATGGATATTCGTGTTATTTAGTTGTTGCTTAGCATCTTCAACTGCTTGTTGTGCGGCGTTTAATCGTGCCTTTGCTGCTTTAAACTGAGGCTCTCGCAAAGCGAGGGGGCTCGGTGCCTCTTCTATACCTGAAGTTTTCCATTCTTTTTGAGCACGTTGATGTTTGCGTTGTTCTTGGAAAAATGAAAGTTGTGCGTTAGCTAGATCCTTTTCTGCGTTAGCCAGCAGTACTTGGTAACTGGAATCGTCAATGTGAAATAGCAGATCACCTTTAGAGATTTGTTCTCCTAGTTTAAATTTTTTTGCTTTCGAAAGAATCACTCCTGAAACCTGGCTCGTGAGCGTTAAAGTTTCTTCTGGAATTACCTGCCCGTAACCTTCAATGGTAGAGCGGTGTTGCCCGGCAGCAATGTCGACTGTTGTGACTTTGATATATTGTCGAGGCTGAGCTTCCAGCGCTAACGTTGTTTCTTCGGGGATTGACTTCATGATGTACATCGCGGTGGCAATGATACTGAGCAAGCCCAAAGCCGTAACAAGTATCTGTTTCATTTTAAACCCCCATTCCTAATGCTAACCCTAAGGTAATTCTGTTTGAGAGCCGAGTACGCTGAGTATTAAGCAACTGGATTTTAGATTGGTAAATAGATTGTTGGGCGATAAGCAGTGCCAAAACGTCACTGGCTCCTTCCTGGTAAAGGTTTTGATAGTTTTTCATACTAGCCTTGGAGAATGTAAAAGCATCTCGATAATGCTGTTCTTGTTGTTTGAGGTAGAACTCTTTGTCTAGTGCATTTCCTACCTCATTGATGGCAACCAATAGTTTCTTTTGGTAATCAACAAAGCTCTCTTCTGCTTGAAGCTGAGCTATTTTTGCTTGGGTTTGTAGTGATGATTGGTCAAGAAGAGGTGCGCGGATCCCCCCAACGAGATTCCACAGGGAAGGATTGTCGATAAGCTGGTTTGGTGTTGAACCGCTACGATAAACAGAGGCAGACAGCGTGAATTTAGGCAGTAGATCTTTGTAAGCAACTGCCGCGCTTTTGTCGGCGGCGAGCACTTGCTGATAAGCGGCAAGGAGGTCAGGACGTGATCCAATCATTTCTCCGGGAAGACGTAATGGCGGAGCTTCAACTTCTGGGATCGTGAAAATCATTCGGTTAAGCTGGGTGTCGCTCTTACCTCGTAAGGTATTAAGGCCTCTGATTGCGATAAGCTGATCTTGTTCTTTAGCCGCTAAACTCGCTCTTACTCTGGATGTTGCAGCACGAGCGGTGTCGAGGTCTGCTTGTTCTTTAAACCCATCGAGCACTTGCTCTAGTACAATATTCTCAGTGTTTGAAAGGCTTTGTAGCCAGCGTTGTTCAACCCCGATCACTCTTGCTCTGTAAGCAACATCAAGCCACGCCTCTATTACGCGAGCCGCGAGAGAGTTTTGTGCGTAAGCATAGTCGAGTTGTGTTGCCTGTTGTTTCGCGTTAGCTGCGCTTGCTGAGTCAGCTAAGCGTCCCCAAACATCAAACTCCCAACTTAAATTCAAAGACAGTTTGTGACTGTTCTGAATTTGACTTGTTTTTTGTCTAGAGGCTTGAAAGTCTGTATTTAAAGAAGGTTGAAGGTATTGATCACTTTGAGCCGCTAATAGTTCAGCTTGCTTCAAGCGAAGTGCAGTTTTATGTAGGTCGTGGTTATTGGTGAGGGCTTCTTGAACCAGATCGGCGAGAGCTTGATTGTTGAACAGCGAGAGCAATTGTGTCGACATCGTAGTGTTTACGTATCGTTGAGAGCTTTCCCATTGCTCGGGAATCTGGGTTGTATTGTTCAAACTGGCTTGCGGCGTTGGTGATAGAGAAGCGCAACCCGTGAGATAGGTCAGACTACCCAGTAGTAATAACGCGGATAGGGGGTGGTGTGTGTTCATGCTGTCTTACTCTAAGGTATTTATCTATAGATATACCTAACAGCGAGTAAATTGGAGGTGAAATGAGTGTTTGGTTATTGATTAAAATTGGATATGGATATGGATATGGGCTAGTAAAGGGTTTATGAAAGAACTTCTGAAAAAATAAAAGCCACTGAAATCAGTGGCTTTCTAGACTTGTCCGTTTTATCTAATCAGACCATACATGGAATGTGCTCACCTCATACCCCTCGAATAGCAGGCTCTATTAAAAGAAAGGGGTGACATCAATTTCAGCCTTCGTAGGAGAAATTGCTTTTACAATCGTATGCCAGCTGTGTTTTAAATCCACATACTTGACGTCAATGAAACGTTTATTCTTTCGTGAATAGAAGCACTTAACGACAGGCTCAACAGGAGCATCATCATTCGATGACCATACGATTCCAAGATGGCCATTGCTCAGCTCAACGATGGCCCCAATAGGGAAAATACCAATGCAATTAATAAATTTGTACACCAATTGCCGGTCTAAGTGATTAGGTGTCATACCTAACATTATTTTAAACGCTTCCGCTGGGCTCATTCCACGTTTGTAGCAACGGTCAGCCGTCAATGCGTCATAGATATCGACGATACAAGCCATTCGGCCGTGCTGCGGAATTTGCTCGCCACTCAATCCATTAGGGTAACCTGTACCATCTAACTTTTCATGGTGCATTAAACATACATCACGGCTAATTTGACTTAAGCCTTCGATTTTTTTGATGATAGGTTTAGCAAATACTTGGTGTTGCTTGATGTGAGCGAATTCCTCCTCGGTTAAACGAGAAGGCTTGTGCAAAACATTATCATCGATATGCACTTTACCGACATCATGAATAATCCCACCAATAGCCAATGGCTTTAATCGGTCTTTGCCAAAACCCAAATGCTTGCCAAATGTGACCAAAAGTGTGGCGACATTAACGGAATGTTCAAGCAAATAGGCATCTTTCTTACGTAATGCAGAAACACATTGCAAGGCATCTGAATTGATCAGTGCTGATTCAATCAGCTCATCCGCCCAACCATCCAGTTCATCCGCAACAAACGTATGCGAATCAAATGTTGCAGTAATAATTTTCTGAGCAAGACCGCGCGCTTCTTGGATGATTCGCTCTGCATTTTTTTGTCTTACTTCTCGAGAGACCAATTTACTTGGAGAATTTTTACTGCTCTTTTGTTGTTCCTCACTCGTTTCGTCATCAGGAACGGGGTGAAATTTACAACCTTTAGCAGAGAGCTTCTTGTCAACCCAGACATACTTAATGCCTTTATTAACTAATGTATCAATTCCTTTTTTTGAAGACACGCGTCCAGCGTTAGATAAATAAACACGCTCACTTTTCTGAATTGATGTAACAAACATTCCCACAACCAATGTGTTTATGGAAATTTTTACTGAGTCTTTAAGGTCGAACTGCATTAAATTCAATTAAGTGTTGTCAAAAACAGTGTGATTCTAATCCAATTTCGCGACGAATCTAGTCAAATTGTTGATTTATTTACTCAAAACACCTGAAATTAAAAACAAAAGGCCGAAATGTCACAGAGTTATGCTTCGATCTTAGCGATATTGTTTACAACGGTTAAGTGGCAGTGGTGTAGTAATAAGCGTTCTTTTCTAATCGAAGTGTCTATCTAAAGGGCTCTGTAGAAAGGTACTTTGTATTGTGGATGTGACTTAAGAGGTGAGGTAGGGAGGTTGCCACCTATTAATAAAAAGATAAAACGTTAGATATTAAAAAAGCCACTGAAATCAGTGGCTTTTTAGAGTCGACCCATATCAGAATGGATTAAAATTAGCTGATAAAAGTTGACGTACTCTTCGATTTCTAATCGATTTCTTTGTCTTTAGTCATAGATAAAAGCCAAAGAGATACGGCTGCAACACCTGCAAAGCCACCAAGAATGATAACTGGCATAGCGCTGTAACCTAGGATGTGCCAAATTACGTTCTCTAAAGTACTCATTCAATCGCTCCTTATTGCCAGCCTTCAACGCCGTGCATGTCTGGTAGTTTGTGTGCGATACCTTTGTGACAGTCTACACACGTTTTTTCACCAGAAGCTAGCGCTGTCGAGTGTTGTTTCGCACTACGAGGGCTCTGCTCTGAGAAGTCCATGTAATCGAACTGGTGACAGTTACGACACTCAAGTGAATCATTCTTTTTCAATCGAGCCCATTCGCGTTCTGCTAAGTGAGCACGACGTGCTTTGAACTTTTCTTCAGTATTGATGGTTTTCGCAATAAAGTGTGCGTATAGCTCTTTAGAAGCCTGAACCTTACGAACAATTTTATCTGTCCACTCATGAGGTACGTGACAGTCTGAACAGATAGCACGAACACCAGAACGGTTCGAGTAGTGAATTGTTTCTTGGATTTCAGCAACGATAGGTGCGTGACAACCAGAACAGAACTCTTCCGTATTGGTTGCTTCCATACCCGTGTTGAATGCCCCCCAGAACAAAAGACCACCCGAGAAACCCAAGAACAAAACAACGCCTACCGCTGCTTTACTTGGTGTCGCGAGTCTTTTCCAAAACGCTTTAAGTAATTTTATCATATATAGCCTCTCTTACAGTCCGGCTACGATTAACGCAGTGAATCTACAGGTTTGAACTCGTTCTCAACTAGCGGTTTAGCATTAGCTTGAGGTACGTGACACTGTAGACAGAAGTAACGACGAGGTGAAACATCAGCAAGTACCGCATCTTCGCGGTTCATGTAGTGAGTTACACTCACTTTAGTTGCACCCATTTCTTTTGCGTTTTTCCAGCTATGACAAGCAAGACACTTGTTAGCGTTAAGAGACACTTCATAGCTACGAATAGTATGAGGTACTAAAGGTGGTTGGTATACGTAGTCACTCTCAAGTACTTGGTCACGAGGAAACTTTTTGAAGTCATCTGCTGCGCGAGTTGCTTCAAGTTCACTTGCACCACGTAGAGATTCTACGCCACCAATGCCGCCTGGGTTATCCAGCTCAGCTTGAGCTTGAACTGCACCAGCTAGCAAAAGACCAGCTGATAGTAGGGCAGTAATCAGTTTTTTCATGGTTAATTTCTCCGCCTAAAGGCTAATTCTTTGAGTGGACTACTTCCTTCAAAAAGTGATGAAAAAAGTAGTCGCAATATTAAATACGTTAGATCTTGTATCTAGGTTCGAAAAGCGCTTGGCTCTTAAGAAACCTTAGTGATCTTAACTGGACACTTCTTGTAATCCGTCTGCTTAGACAGAGGATCCGTTGCATCCAAGATCAACTTGTTGATCAGAATTCTTGCATCAAAGAATGGTACGAATACCAAGCCTTGTGGTGGACGGTTACGACCACGAGTTTCAACACGAACGCGTACTTCACCACGTTTGTTTTCGATAAGAACTTCATCACCACGGCGAAGGCCACGAGCTTTAGCGTCAGCAGGGTGGATGTAACAAAGTGCATCCGGTACTGCTTTGTAAAGTTCTGGTACACGACGAGTCATAGTACCTGTGTGCCAGTGCTCAAGAACACGACCTGTACATAGCCACATGTCGTATTCGTCGCTTGGTACTTCTGGTGGTGCCTCGTAAGGAGCATTGATGATAAGAGCTTTACCATCTGGTTTACCGTAGAAATCCCAACCAGAACCTTTCTTAGCGTATGGATCTGAACCTTCTTTAAAGCGCCACAGTGTTTCTTTACCATCAACAACAGGCCAACGTAGGCCACGGACTTTGTGGTAAGTGTCGTAAGGTGCTAAATCGTGACCGTGATCGCGACCAAAGGCTGCGTATTCTTCGAATAGACCTTTTTGAACGTAGAAACCTTGAGCTTGAGCATCGTCGTTAAGCTCTTGTGCTTCAGACAGTGGGAATGCATCAACGTTGCCGTTTTTGTATAGCACGTCGTACATGGTTTTACCACGATACTCAGGTGCTTTAGCTAGAAGCTCTTCGCCCCAAACTTCTTCAACAGTGAAGCGTTTAGAGAACTCCATGATTTGCCATAGGTCAGACTTTGCTTCACCTACGGTTTTAACTTGTTGGTACCATGCTTGTGTACGACGCTCAGCGTTACCGTAAGCACCTTCTTTTTCAATCCACATTGCTGTTGGAAGGATAAGGTCAGAAGCTTGAGCTGTTGCTGTTGGGTACGGGTCAGAACATACAATGAAGTTGTCTGGGTTACGGTAACCTGGTAGACGTTCAGTGTTGATGTTTGGACCAGCTTGCATGTTGTTGTTACACATTACCCAGTACGCGTTGATCGTACCATCTTTTAACGCACGGTCTTGCGCAACAGCGTGTTTACCCGGTTTAGGTGGGATAGTGCCTTCTGGAAGCTTCCAGATGTCTTCTGCAATCTTACGGTGTTTAGGGTTAGCAACCACCATATCTGCCGGTAGACGGTGAGAGAACGTACCTACTTCACGAGCTGTACCACATGCAGATGGTTGGCCAGTAAGTGAGAATGGGCTGTTACCTGGAGTAGAAATCTTACCTGTAAGAAGGTGGATGTTGTACACAAGGCTGTTCATCCATACACCACGAGTATGTTGGTTCATACCCATAGTCCAAAGTGACATTACTTTGATGTTTGGATCTGCGTATTGCTTAGCCAGCTTGATAAGGTCATCTTGAGATACACCTGACATTTCAGATGCTTTTTCAACGGTGTATTCAGCAACAGAAGCTTTGTAGTCTTCGAAGCTGATATCAGTCATTTTACCTGAGTTAGGGTTCGCAGCGGCTTTCTGTAGTGGGTCATTGTCACGAAGGCCGTAACCGATGTCTGTTGTTGCTTGCTTGAAGTTCGTGTGTTTGTTCACGAATTCCCAGTTCACCGCATCGTTTTGAATGATGTAGTTAGCGATGAAGTTAGCAATCGCAAGATCTGATTGAGGTTCGAAGATGTAACCTGTGTCTGCAAGCTCGAAAGAACGGTGGTAGTAAGTAGACAGTACGTTTACTTTAACGTGTGGGTGGCTTAGACGACGGTCTGTAATACGAGTCCATAGTACTGGGTGCATTTCTGCCATGTTTGAACCCCACAGTACGAATGCATCTGCGTGTTCAAAGTCATCGTAACAACCCATTGGCTCATCGATACCGAAAGTACGCATGAATGCACCTACCGCAGATGCCATACAGTGACGAGCATTTGGATCGATGTTGTTTGAACGGAAGCCCGCTTTCATCAGCTTAACCGCTGCGTAGCCTTCCATTACTGTCCACTGGCCTGAACCGAACATACCAACGCCTGTTGGACCGTTCTTCTTCAGAGCGGCTTTCCATTTCTCAGCCATTACGTCGAAAGCTTTGTCCCAAGATACTGGTGCAAAATCACCATCTTTGTGGAACTCACCATCTTTCATACGAAGAAGAGGCTGTTCAAGACGGTCTTTACCGTACATGATTTTTGAAAGGAAGTAGCCTTTAATACAGTTAAGGCCTTTGTTTACAGGTGCTTCTGGGTCGCCTTGAGTCGCGACCACTTTACCGTTTTGAGTACCAACTAGTACCGAACAGCCCGTACCACAAAAACGACAAGGCGCTTTATCCCACGTGATTTTTGTTTGATCAGAGCTGGCAATCAGGTTGGTTGCTGTTGCTGGTAGAGTTACACCTGCAACGGCTGCCGCTGATGCAGCTGCGTTTGCTTTCACAAACGCGCGTCTTGTCATTTTCATACTTCACCCTCAAGTTGAGAATTGTTGCTTCCAGTTTCTAAATCCGTTTCGTCTAGTCCAGTCTCGATTTGGTGGTAAACCAAAGCTGTCCCTAAAACGTTCGTAATATTATTAATTTCTTCGATGGTGTCCGTAACAAAACCTTGGTTCTCGGTTTCTAGGACCACGATGATTTTGCCTTCAGGGCTACTGCCGTAGATTTCCGCATTATCGTATTGCTCGATTTGTGCTTTGATCTCGTCTAGATGCTCTGGACTCACATGCACGACTAAACTTGATATATGCACTTCATTTAGTGCCATAAATTGCTCTCGTTATTTTTGTTTTATGCATTACTCACAAGAATAGCCGAAGTAGGGCAAACTGCTACGCAGGCTCCACAACCGCTACACTCATCTAACTCGATT
This sequence comes from Vibrio sp. 1F253, assembly GCF_041439295.1. Taxonomy (NCBI): domain Bacteria; kingdom Pseudomonadati; phylum Pseudomonadota; class Gammaproteobacteria; order Vibrionales; family Vibrionaceae; genus Vibrio; species Vibrio sp. 1F253. The sequence goes on from NZ_JBGONU010000004.1 coordinate 167,530, forward strand.
TTTGGTAGAGCAACACTGCCTGCTCTAAGTTGAAATTGAATCGCCATAGGTTCACACATGTCACCACAGCTTCGGCATTCAACATTTTGTTGGGCCAAGCATTTATCAGAGATAGTTGCTTTTGCCAGCCAAGGCGTTTCTTCCTTGGGTTTAAAAATTGGCTCTGGACAAACGTCTGCACATTGATAACAGAATGTACATTCGTCTTTTGAGAAGTCGACAGTAGGAAAACCACCGTCGCCGACAATGATGATGTGTGTCTCGCAACTTTCGATGCATTTACCACAACGTGTACAATCATCTGCGAAGCTTTCTAGACTTTTAATCCAAGGCAATCGAATCTGGCTTGAATCTACTTTGCGCCTAGAAAATAGGCGGCGTCTCGATAGGTCTACCACTAAATGCCTACTAATGTTGCTAAGATGTTGTAATTGTAGATCATTGTTTCGTTAATATCTTGTCATTTATCCTCACAAGTAGTGTAGTTTTAGAAATATTTGTATAAATACCCCTTAAGGGCTAAATAGGATCCTATATTGTCTTAGATCAATAAATTATGAAGGGTTTGGTCACATATTGAATGGAGCTCTGTTTTTTGATGTGTGACAATAGGTTCCCGATAGCCATTTTTATACCTTCAGGATATTAACTTTGCTTATTAAACCTGTTTCATCTGTGACGAGTACAATAGCTAAATCATTGCTATTTATATTGCTCCTTTCAGTTGCCACCACCGGTTTTGCTATTTTTACATTGGCGTCCAGCCTTAATGATGCCGAGGCGGTTAATGTGGCTGGCTCGATGCGCATGCAAAGCTACCGTTTAGCGCATGATATTCAAATAGAATCAGTGGATTACGATTCTCATATTCGTGAATTTGAAAGTTCCCTTTATTCCACATCGATGACTAATTTGGTGAGTTGGGAAGTGCCAACTGATATTACAAATGATTATTATTTAATAATTGGCCGTTGGCATGAATTGAAGCAGGTCTTAAATAGCGAAGATAGAAAACACTACCTGGTACTCGTTGAAAATTTTGTTATTGAAATCGACCGCTTTGTTTTTAAGTTACAAGAATTTTCAGAAAATAAATTAATTAAATTGGCATGGGCTGGTGGTATAGGTCTAGGTGGAATACTCGTCATATCTCTTTTTGTTGTTCATTTTGTACGTAAACAAGTTGTTAAGCCTCTACACGCTCTCGTTAGAGCTAGCCAGAGAATAAAAAATAGTGATTTCGAGGTTAAGTTGGAGGTTACCAACAATAATGAACTGGGCATTTTGACCAAAACATTTAACTCGATGGCGAAAGATTTAGGCGTGCTGTATCGAAACCTTGAAGATGTTGTCGATGCCAAGACGGTTGAGTTACAAAATGCCAACCAATCATTGCAAGCACTCTATTATTCTTCTCAAGAACTCACGGTAACGCGTGTTGCACCGGAAAATTTCCGAGCTATTTTGCAGCACTTGGTCAGCCTAGAAGGGATTGAATCGCTAAGGTTAGAAATAGTCGATAATTCGGGACGTTCTTTGATTATGGATGAAGGTTACGACCCAACTTGCGATTATGAAAAGTTTGAAATGAAACTGGATGATAACGAGCTTGTTTTGGGCTATCTGTATTGCTCATATCATCATGGTCATTCAACTAAGACGCTAATTGAGAGTTTTATTCAACTGTTATCGAGAGCTATCTACTATAATCGCGCTCAAAAGAAAGCTGAGCAGCTTATTATTATGGAAGAGCGAGCGACGATTGCGCGTGAACTGCATGATTCATTGGCCCAATCGCTGTCGTATTTAAAAATCCAAGTGACATTGTTAAAGCGTGTTATTGGTAAACTTCCGGAACACAAACATCGAGAGCAGTCTGAGCAGATAGCATCTGAGATAGGGAATGGGTTAGCCGGTGCCTATACTCAATTGAGAGAGCTACTCACCACATTTAGGTTATCCATCAAAGAGGGTAGCTTTGGAGATGCTTTGAGCACCATGCTAGAGCAACTTAGTGAAAGAACCGATGCGAAGATTAAATTAACTAATAACCTTTCATCGCTAGAGCTTGATGCGCACAGTCAGGTTCACTTGCTTCAATTGATTCGTGAAGCAACAATAAACGCAATAAAACACGCCAATGCCGACTTGATAGATGTATGCTGTATCGATGAGGACGGACAAGTATTAGTCGTGATTAAAGATAATGGAGAAGGCTTTGACCCAAGTAGTTCGAAGATGAACCACTACGGAATGAGTATTATGCAGGAGCGTGCGGCAAGACTGAATGGTGACTTAACGATTGAAGCGGCTCAAGGTGAGGGCTGTACAGTCATATTGAAATATAAAAGTTTAAAGGAAGTTAAAGTTGACGATTTGTAAAGTAATGTTGGTTGATGATCATCCATTGATGCGCAGAGGTATAAGCCAATTACTGAGCTTTGAAGATGAATTTGAAGTGATTGCAGAAGCAAGTAACGGTACTGAAGCGGTCGCTCTTGCCCATGAAGAAGAACCTGATTTGATCCTGTTGGATCTGAATATGAAAGGCATGTCTGGGCTAGATACTCTGAAAGCACTTCGTACTGATGGTTCAAGCGCTAACATCGTTATTTTAACGGTTTCTGATAGCCCTGCGGATATCGAAGCGATTGTTAAAGCGGGCGCTGATGGTTACTTACTGAAAGATACTGAACCCGATGAGTTGATTGAACTGCTTAAGCAAGCACATAGCGGCGATAAGGCATACAGCAGTGTGGTAGCTCGCTATTTGAATGATGCTGACAGTCGAAATGATATCTTCGACCAACTGACTGAACGTGAAATGCAAATTCTTCAAGAAGTCGCGAAAGGTTACCGTAACAAGCAGATCGCCGATCACCTGTTTATTTCTGAATCGACAGTTAAGGTACATATGAAGAGTTTGTTGAAAAAGCTGCAAGTGCCTTCTCGTACCGCAGCAACCGTTCTTTATTTAGAACGTTATGGTGACATGAAGTAGGGCTTGTTCTTTTTAAGTAATACTATTTAAAGCTGTGCTGTTTCAATCCCTTGTGACATTTTTAGTGTCATGCTCCAATAGATAGAGTTTTGAATTCTCTAATTAATATGACGCAAAAAAGGCGCTGAACTTATTAAGTTCAGCGCCTTTTTGTTAGGGCATTTTATATCGGCATCTCTATCTTAGCTTGTATCAGTCTAGATAGAGTGTTTCTTTAAGTTAAGCTGCCATTGGAACCAATACCAGCGTACCAAAGATAACCGTGATAAGACCACAGATTACTGGAACAGAAGTACGTTTTACAACTTCAAACGGGCTGATTTTACCCATACCCGATGTCGCAACAATTACGCCAGATACTGGAGAAATGGTACGGCCTAGGTTAGATGCTTGAAGCATAGGGATGATTAGGAACGCTGGGTTCAAGCCCATTTTCGCCGCTAGTGATGGAGCCAGTTCTACGAATGCATAGAAAGGCGCGTTACCAGAACCTGTCGCGATAGCTGCAGCAACCGTTAAACCTGTTAGGATAAGCATTAATGCGATACCGCCTGCGCCTGCCGATTCAGCAAGACCGATTAGGTTATCAATTGCACCGATAGACATTAGACCTTGAGCAAATACGCCCGCCGCAACCAACAACATTACTACGCCTTTGAACGCGTCAGCCATGCCTTGGTAGCAAGAATCTAAGTCTTCTAATGTTTTCTCGCCGTCAAACTTCTTAACAACGTAATCGATAACTGCACCCACGAAGATAGAACCTACGACAATGGTGTAGATATCAAGTGAAAGCCCGGGAATCGTACGACCGTTGAATATGAAAACACCGATGATAGGTAGGAATGGCAGTGCCGCGTAGAAAGCCGGTGCCGTTGTTTCGATTTCAGATACGTCTACTTTTCCATTGGCGTGTTTTCTTTCTTATCTAGATATTTGTTCCAGAAGAAAGCCGCGCCAGCCATCACGATGATTGCACAGATAGAAACAGGCAATACTGTTTGAACAGCAAACACATCAAGAGACATACCTGATTTTTCAGCTGCGATAACCACATCACCAGAGGTTGGTGAAAGAATGATTGCTGCAGGTGATGCACAAACGGCAACCGCTGCTGGGCGTGAAATACCCATCGCCGTCATCATTGGGAATAGTGTCGCCATCAGTAACACACCAAGGCCTGTTGCAGAACTTACTGCTAGAGACATTAGACACGCTACGATGTAAGCCGCAACAAGAAGTACATAGGGAGATTTAATAGCAGCAAGCGGTTTAGAGAACTGTTTCACTACTACGTTGTTAGCACCAATGTGCGTCATGTAAGAAGCAAAACCACAAAGAAGCATGATTTGCATGCCTAGGCCGCCTCCACGGTACTGAAGCATGTACTTAACAAATTCGAGTGAGTCGGTAACCATGTTACCTGTTGAAGCGACCTTAGCTGGTAAGACTGTGTGACCAATAAGGCCAGTAATAAGAAGTAGGGCAAGGCCAGCAGTTAGTAATACGCCTGCCGCTTTATAGCCTTTCACAATAAAGTAACCAACAGCGATGGTAATTACTAATCCGATCAAGAGCTCTAACATAGAAATCTCCACAAAGTTTAAAAAATATAAGAAAGTGTTTCAGAATATGACAATGAATGTACAGAAAACTGCACTGTGGCACGAGGCATAGTTGAGGTTGGTATGATCTAAGACAAACATTTTTTTCGATGTTAATTGTGGTTGTAAATATTGATTAACCACTGTTGTTTGGATGTTAATAAACAAATTTTGTGACTCCCTAGAATATAACTTGGATCACCTTTGCTTGTTTTAGTTTCATATGACAGGAAGGGTTGGATAACTTTAGCCGTTGATGTGCAAATGGTGATAATAGCGAGAAAAATAGAGTTATATGGGGCAAGAGACGAACGGGCGATTTGATGTGGGGAGCACAATCAAAGTGTTGCAGCCTTATGATGTTTTAGAGTGGTTTTAATGCTATCGAGCACTACGCGTTGAAGCCTGGAGGGAGATTTAATTCTCGGTGATCAAATCACACAACGCGTATCTGGTGTGTGATTTGGTATTAAAGGTAAAAGAAGCTCTAAGTGTGGAAGAGCTTCTTTGGTGCATTCGTTTAGGTAAACCAAAGCCTATAGTATTGCTTACCTTTGGCGTCTTGCGACCAAAGTAAATCGGTAATCGTTAGACGTGAAGTAGTTACGGCTGTATTCAAACACCGTGTTATTGGCAAGGTAACCACGAGTACGTTTTTCAATGATAGGCTGAGCTGGGTCAATACCTAGCTGTTTCGCAACATCTTCAGGCGGAAGAATCGGCACCAATTCTTGCTCACTTCTATCAATCACCATGCCTTTGGTGTTCTCAATAAAGTCGTACTTTGATGTCTGCATCACTTGATAGGTGAGATCTGGGAATAGGGCAACAGGTAACCAAGTTTCTTCAACCGTGATTGGATTGTTGTCTATGAAACGAACACGCTTTACGTAGAAAACCAATTCGCCTTCTTTGATATCTAAATGCTCAGACATCGCCAAAGAACACGGCTTCATTTCAAAGGCCAGAACGTCACTGTGTGTAACCACATCCAAATGCGCCCATTTTTCTTGAAAGCTCGACTGTTTGTAGATGTCGTAATTGATCTTGTTCTCTTTGACGTAAGTGCCGCTGCCTTGAACGCTTTCAAGCTCATCGTTTTCGATCAGTAGTTTCAACGCTTGCCTAACCGTCACACGGCTTACCGAGAATACTTCACGCAATTGCGCTTCCGTTGGGAGTGCTTCTCCAACTTTATATTCACCAGAACTGATCTTTTCTCTTATTGCATCTGCGATTTGGCGATACATAGGGAGTCTTGCCATTTTTGCCTCATTTGTGCGCTAGAACAACTAGACTTTGATTAACAACCTGTACCTTAAATACGTAAATTTGCTCTATATAAGCCTTGCTTTAAAGGTTAGTGTGAGCGTCGTATCGGCGTTTTGTAGTACATATAATACAAATTAAACGATACATAACAAGCTTTCTTAAAGGATTTGCCAATACTATTTAAATACAAATTAAATACAAATGTGTATTGGTGAGATCGTGATCACGGATTAAATGTCTTGAAGTTGTATTATTCCTCTCGTCGGCAGGGACGACTGTCGTACTAATCCGTGACTATGGGACAAAGGTTATGAAACTTACTACTCTAACGAATAAGTCGCTCGTAAATCTGCAAACCACGTTTAGCAGTCGAGAAGAAGCGATTTACGCACTTGCTGACCAACTGGATCAGCAAGGCAAACTGCATGACAAGCAAGAGTATCTTGATGCAGTATTTGCTCGTGAAGAGCAAGGCCCGACAGCGCTTGGCGAAGGCCTAGCAGTACCGCATGGCAAGACTGACGCGGTTAAAGAAGCTGGCTTCGCTGTAGCAACGCTTAAAGAAGATATGAAATGGAAAGGCTTGGATGAAGACGAAGATGTAAATGTTATCTTCCTAATTGCGATTCCAAATGCAGAAGCGGGTTCTACCCACATGCATCTGCTCACTGCATTGACAACTACATTGGTTGACGACGATGTTCGCGAAGCGGTATTAAAAGCGACAACGGCTGAAGAAATCTTTGCGCTTCTTGATGGCGACAATCAACAAGAAGAAAAACAAGACAACTTAGATACAAATGCGCCGACAATTGTATGCGTTACTGCTTGCCCTGCAGGTATTGCTCATACTTATATGGCGGCAGAATACCTAGAAAAAGCCGGCAAAAAGCTTGGCTACAAGGTTCATGTTGAAAAGCAGGGCGCAAACGGTATTGAAGATCGTTTAACTGCGGAACAACTTAACAATGCTGTAGCGTGTGTGTTTGCTGCTGAAGTTGCGATTAAAGAATCTGAGCGCTTTAATGGCATTCCTCGTGTTGAAACCCCAGTTGCAGAACCGATTAAGCACGGTGAACGCATTCTTAATGAAGCGATTGAAGAGTCGAAAAAAGGTAACGGTGCAGAACGTAAAGTTGCTACCGACGACAAACCGAAGAAACTTCCGTTGAAAACTGAGCTTAAACAAGCACTGCTTTCTGGTATTTCTTACGCGGTTCCTCTTATCGTTGCCGGTGGTACTGTTCTTGCGGTTGCTGTTCTTATCGCGCAAATTTTTGACCTGCAAGAGCTCTACGCAACAAAAGATTCTTGGCTATGGATGTATCGCAAACTAGGTGGCGGCCTACTGGGTACATTGATGGTGCCAGTACTGGCGGCTTACACAGCGTATTCATTAGCAGATAAACCGGCACTTGGTCCTGGCTTTGCCGCGGGTATTGCAGCAAACATCATTGGCTCTGGTTTCCTTGGCGGTGTTGTTGGCGGTTTGATTGCGGGTTACGTGATGCGTTGGGTGAAAGAGCATGTTCGCTTAGGCCCTGCGTTTAACGGCTTCCTCACTTTCTACCTTTACCCTGTAATCGGTACTTTGGTGGCAGGTAGCTTGATGCTGTTTGTTATCGGTAAACCTGTAGCGTTCCTAAACCAAGGTCTGACGGATTGGCTGAACGGTATGTCAGGCACCAATGCATTGTTATTGGGTGCGATTCTAGGTCTGTTTGTATCATTCGACTTAGGTGGTCCGGTAAACAAAGCCGCTTACGCATTCTGTTTAGGTGCAATGGCGAACGGTGTTTATGGCCCATACGCAATCTTTGGTTCAGTAAAAATGGTATCAGCGTTCACCGTAACGGCTTCAACCATGATTGCTCCACGCTTATTCAAAGACTTTGAGATTGAAACGGGTAAATCAACTTGGCTACTTGGCCTAGCGGGTATTACTGAAGGTGCAATCCCAATGGCGATTGAAGATCCAATCCGTGTAATCGGTTCATTCTTACTAGGCTCTGTGGTTACAGGTGCAATGGTGGGCGCGGCAGGTATTGGTCTATCGACTCCGGGTGCGGGTATCTTCTCTATCTTCTTGTTACACGATTCTGGTTTGGGCGCATTCTCTGCTGCTGCAATCTGGTTCGGTGCTGCCATTGTCGGCACAGTGATTTCAACCATTACTCTTCTGATGTGGCGTGGTCACGCTGTAAAAAAGGGTAAGTTTGAAGCAAGTACTGCAACACAGAACTAACTGAATTTTGAGTTAGCTGCTAACTCACTGCGAAATCAATATATAAAAAATAACAAACAACTGGCTGTCCTAAATACCTGTGCTCCTAACGGTTTTATTCTCACAGATTCTGGGCGTGGTTTTCTGCACCCTAAATTTAGTGGCAGCCAATTTTAACCCCTTGAAAAACTTTAATTTAGTCGTATTTGAGCTCGAATTTAAGATTTACTCGAAGCGACACATTTAGGTAAATGATTATGACTACATCACGCGTACATATTACTCCACACATGCACTGGGATCGTGAATGGTATTTCACAACAGAAGAGTCTCGTATTCTTCTAGTGAACAACATGGAAGAAATCATGAACCGTCTGGAGAGCGATCCAGAATACAAATACTACGTTCTAGATGGTCAAACAGCCGTTCTAGAAGATTACTTCGCGATCAAACCAGAGAACACAGAACGCGTAAAAGCATTGGTTGAAGCGGGCAAGCTAATTATTGGCCCTTGGTACTCTCAAACCGACACAATGCAAGTTTCTGGTGAGTCAATTGTACGTAACATGATGTATGGCATTCGCGACTGTATGAAATTTGGCGATGCAATGAAGATCGGTTACCTACCAGATTCATTCAGCATGAGCTCTCAGCTGCCGATGATCTATAACGGCTTTGACATTACACGTGCAATGTTCTGGCGTGGTTGTTCAGAGCGTCATGGCACCAACAAAACAGAGTTCTTATGGCAATCAAACGATGGCAGTGAAGTGACTGCGCAAGTACTTCCGCTGGGTTACGCGATTGGTAAATACCTTCCTCAAGATGAAGAAGGCTTGCGTGCTCGTCTAGATAAGTACTTCCCAGTGCTAGAAAAGCCATCTGTGACTAAAGATATCTTGCTACCGAATGGCCACGACCAAATGCCGATTCAAAAAGACATCTTTGAAGTAATGGACAAGCTTCGCGAAATCTACCCAGATCGTGAATTCTCAATGAGCCGTTACGAAGAAGTGTTCGAGAAAGTAGAAGCGGCGCGCGACCAACTCGACACAATCAAAGGCGAGTTCAACGACGGTAAATACATGCGTGTTCACCGTACGATCTCTTCTACGCGTATGGACATCAAACTGATCCACGCAGAAATCGAAAACAAGATTGTAAATATCTTAGAACCGCTAGCGTCTATCGCTTGGACATTAGGCTTTGAGTACCACCACGGTTTGATTGAGAAAATGTGGAAAGAGAGCATGAAGAACCACGCTCACGACTCGATTGGTTGCTGTTGTTCTGACAAGGTTCACGCTGAGATCCTAAACCGCTACATCCTTGCGGACGATATGGCGACAAACCTGATTCATTTCTACAAGCGTAAGATTGTCGACCACATGCCGGATCGCGAAGGTTGCGACAAATTGGCGATGTTTAACCTTTCTCCGTACGAGCGTGAAGAAGTGGTGAACACAACCATCACTATCCGTGCTCAAGAATTTTCTATCTTTGATGAAAACGAAAACCCAGTTGAGTACTTCATCCAAGACAAGCGCCAAATTGACCCAGGTAAAGTAGACCGTCAAATCGTTCACTACGGTAACTACGACCCGTTCATGGAGTTTGATATTCAAATCAAACGCACTGTACCAGCAATGGGCTTCACCACGTTACACATTCAAGGTAACGAGAAGGGCGCAGTTAAAGTTGCTGAGCAGAAAGAATACTTGCTAGAGAACGAATACTACCGAATCAATGTAAACGACAACGGTACTCTGACTATTTTCGATAAAGAGACAGAGCAAGTATTCGACCAAGTGCTTCGTTTAGAAGACGGTTCTGATGACGGCGATGAGTACGATTATTCTCCATCTCGTCAAGAATGGTTACTGTATTCAGACGAATTCCCAGTGGAAACATCGATTGACCACCAAGGCTTCCAATCGGTAGCGAACATCGCTTTCCGCATGAACGTGCCTGCAAACCTTGCAGAGCGTGAAGAACGCACGGGTCAAAATGGTTTTGTTGAAGCGCAATGCCAAGTGGTATTGAAACAAGGCTCTCGCCGCATCGAAGTCCGCATGGAATTAGACAACCAAGCCGACGACCACCGTGTTCGTGTATTAGTACCAACACCATTTGTCTCTGAAACTGTCGTTGCAGATAACCAGTTCGGTTGTATTACTCGCCCGACCAATGACCCTGCTATGGCGGTTTGGGAAGAAGAGAAGTGGAAAGAAGCGCCAGTTCCTGTGTATCAGTTAATGAACTTTGCAGCGCTAGAAAACGGCAAAGCGGGCATGGCTATTATGTCGAATGGTCTACGTGAATTTGAAGTGATTGCATCTCAAGGTGACGAAAACCGAGATACCTTCGCACTGACACTATTCCGCGGTATTGGCGTGTTAGGTAAAGAAGAGCTATTGCTTCGTCCAGGTCGTCCTTCAGGTATCAAGATCCCGACACCAGATTCACAAGTGCGCGGCAAGTTAATGTGTGAATTCACGCTGTGTGGTTTCTCTGGTAACCACATTGACGCGAACATCATGGCGCAAGCACGTGACAATGTCACTCAAATCGAATGCTACAACAAGATCCCTTACAACGCGATGAAGCTGAATGTGGGCGAGCAAAATCTACCAATGAGCTTCAGTTTGCTATCGAAGCAACAAGCAGGTGCGGTTCTAAGTGTGCTTAAGAAAGCTGAAGACGAAGATGCGTTGATCATGCGTGTCTACAACCCAGCAGAAACGGGTTCAGTATCGGATTCAATCTCTTTCACTCAAGCAGTTTCAAGCTGGAAAGAGACAAGCATGGACGAGCGAGTACGCGAAGGTGATGTAGCATCTGAAGACTTCGGCCAGTTGGCATCTTGCCAAGCAAAAACATTCCAAATCAAATTCTAATTTCAATCACCCGCTCACCTTGATGGGCGGGAATGGTGAACGACAATGAAAATTGTAATTGCCCCCGATTCATTTAAAGAATCACTCGACGCTCATCAAGTTGCGTCTTGTATTGAGCGTGGATTTGCTGACGTTTTCCCTCATGCAGAGTTTGTGAAAATGCCACTCGCCGATGGCGGAGAAGGCACGGTAGACGTGTTGTTAGACGCGCTCAATGGTAAGAAGCAAGGGCTGCAAACGACGGATCCAATCGGACGTGAATGCACGGCTTACTGGGCTTCACTTGTACAACAGGTTGATGGAAAAAGCGTAAACGCTGCCTTGGTAGAGTTTGCCCAAGCTTCGGGCTTAGATCGATTAACCGTAGAAGAAAGATCACCTCTCACAGCATCATCTTACGGCACAGGGTTGCTGATCAAAGATGCGTTAGATAAAGGCGTGGAACAGATCATCATTGGTCTGGGCGGTAGTGCCACCAATGACGCGGGTGCTGGCATTTTACAAGCGTTGGGAGGCAAGTTATTCGACAAGCAAGGCAACGAGCTATCTGGTGGCGGAGCCGAGTTAAGCCAGTTAGCAAGCATCAATCTTGATGGACTACACCCTAGATGCAAAGAAGTGACGTTCGTGGTCGCGTGTGATGTGAATAATCCACTGTGTGGCGAAAGCGGAGCCAGTGCCGTGTTTGGCCCTCAAAAAGGGGCTTCACAAGCTCAAGTTGAACAACTTGATACTGCGATCGGACACTTTGCCGATATCGCTCAAGCGCGTACGGGTATTAATCATCGAGACACAGCTGGTTTTGGTGCGGCTGGTGGTACACCACTGGGGTTAAGTCTTGCATTCAATATCCAAATTAAAGCGGGTATTGAGATGGTACTAGATGCCTTGGGTGCAGATAAGGTTCTTGACGGTGCTTCACTGGTCGTGACTGGAGAGGGGCAGATGGACAACCAAACCCTGCAAGGTAAAACACCTTTCGGTATCGCTCAGCGAGCTCAAAAGCTGAATATTCCAACGATAGGAATTGCGGGCTCTTTGGGGCAAGACGTTGAAAAGCTTTACGGTTCAATGTCTAGCTTATTTGGAACTGTACGTTCACCTCAGTCTTTAGACCAAGTTTTATTAGAAGCGAATCAAAACCTGACTCGTACTGCCCGTAATATCGCCGGCACGCTCAAGCTTGGCAGCCAGATTTTTAATGAGAAGTAATTATGTCTCTATTTAAACTCGACAACGTTATTCAAAACTACGCATGGGGAAGCAAAGACTCCATTAACCAACTGTTTGGTATTGTGAACCCAAACCAAGAACCTCAAGCAGAAATTTGGATGGGTGCTCATCCTAATGGTTGCTCAAAAGTAGGCGATACCGGTGAGCCGCTTTCTCACATGATTGATGAAAATAGAATCGATGTCTTAGGTGGGTACACGGCGGCACGTTTCGGTGAACTACCTTTCTTATTTAAGGTATTAGCAGCTGAAACACCGTTGTCGATTCAGGTTCATCCGAATAAGCGTAAATCTGAATTAGGTTTTGAGCGAGAGAATGCACTTGGTATCCCTTTGAATGCGTCAAATCGTAATTACAAAGATCCAAACCACAAGCCTGAGTTGGTTTATGCGTTGACCTTCTACAAAGCGATGAATGGCTTTCGTCCAATCGACGATATTATTGCCTTGTTCGAAGAAGCAGATATTCGTTCGTTAGCGATTGAGCTTAATGTACTTAAAGCCAATGCCGACAGTGATTCTCTGAAGTCTTTCTTTAGCGCAATTATGTCTCTTGAAGGTGACCGCAAAGCGTCTGCGCTTAATGAGCTTTATGCTGCACATGCGCGACCAGCTAAAACGGTCATGGGGCGTGAAGCTCTGCAATACAGCATTGAATTCAAACAGCACTATCCGGGTGATATTGGTTTGTTTGCCCCATTGATGCTCAACACGGTTGAACTGGCGCCCGGTGAAGCGATGTTCCTGTTCGCAGAAACACCTCACGCTTATGTGCAAGGTACGGGTTTAGAGATCATGGCAAACTCAGACAATGTGCTGCGCGCCGGTCTTACACCCAAATACATAGACGTTCCTGAACTTATCGATAACACGATCTTTGAGCCGATTAAGCCAGAAGATATTCGTCTTAAGCCTGTATTGAAAGAGGGCAAGATGAGCTATCCGATTCCTGTGGATGACTTTGGATTTGATATCTTGTCTGCGACTGATGAGAGCAAGTCACAGTATTTACGTAGCGCGGAGATCTTGTTCTGTGTGGAAGGAGAGGCGACCGTCACTTCAGAAGGACGGTCAGTTTCTCTTAAACCCGGAGAATCGGTCTTTGTAAGTAGTAATTCAAGTGTTTACCAATATCAAGGGAATGGCATTTTGGCTCGTGCTTTTAACTAGTGCCCCCGTGCTAGCGATCAGCAAAAGAAATGTCAGAGTGCCACTGTAAAGTGGTACTCAATATTGGATTGATGGTTGTTACTTATCTGTTTTTGACAGCATTAATTATTGACCATACCCGCTACTCTTGCGGGTTTTTTTATAAGTAGAATGAGCAGATATAAGTGTGTACAAAAGATAAACCCTGCGATCAGAGCAGGGCTTTTATTGAATCAGTACTGAGTGACTGGTTAGGCAATGTGCGTCATTTTATTAAGCACAAAGGTTTCGATACAGTCTTCAGTCGCAGCCATGTACTCAGCGATGTGTTGGCTCGCTAAGTGTTTCTCTAGGTGAGCTTCAGACTCCCAGTTCTCATGAAAAACGAAGTGAGCAGGGTTACTGTTATCTTGGTGTAAGTCGTAGTTTATACAACCGTCTTCAACACGGGTTCTATCGATCAATTTAATCATCTCTGATTTAACTAACTCAATCTTATCTTCTTTAGAGACGATTGTTGCAATAATAGTCAGTTTGCTCATTTTCAATTCCTTAGGTCTAAACTCAGTAAGTTAAAGTAATATAGTTATAAATTCAGATTGAAGAAAGAGTTCTGGAATCCAATAACTATGGTTCTTGAAGCCCATAATTTAGACTTGAGAGTATTTGGCTAATGGCTAATGGCTAATGGCAAATAGGTTACGCTCATAAAAAAGCCCTCATAGTAATATGAGGGCTTCAAATAAGAGTTAAGCAGTGTCGTTACTGGTGCATTAAGCGGACTATCCTGCCTTAAGTATATTGTTCTATCTTAAGCATACTGTTCCACTGTCATTGCCCAATTTTTTTTCTGTTGCTCAAAATTCATTTTGATTTGTTGGTAACGAACTTTAAGTAGAGAGTGTTCGTACTTCTTCACAACATCTTCGCGTTTGCTTTCAAGTAGCTGCTTTTTGACTTCGTAATACTCGTTCATGTTTGATACTAGAGCATCGAATTCTTGTTGAAGTTTGTCTGCGATTTGTTGTTTGTCGGCACGATGCATGATCTTTTGCTGCGTGCGTTTAAGTAACATTGATGCTTCTGCTTTTTCGATACGAGCTTGAGGGGTTTTCTTAAGCTTGCTTGCCAATCCCATCAAAGAAGCACTCTTGATCAACCATTTTGTAGGATCGTATTGCCACCAGTAGATGCCGTTGCGGTAATCGTTCTCAAAGATGTGGTGGAAGTTGTGGTAGCCTTCGCCAAAAGTGAGTACTGCTAACACACCGTTATCACGGGCCGTGTTTTTGTCGGTAAAAGGTTGGTTACCCCAGATGTGGGCAAGAGAGTTAATGAAGAATGTTGTGTGGTGGTTAAGTACCAAACGAACCGCACCTACGATTAACAACATGCCAATCACGTCACCGTAAATCACGCCCAATGCAATAGGAACACCGAAGTTCATGATCAACGCCAGAAGAACATAGTGCTTGTGCTGCCACATTACGATCTTATCTTTCTTCAGGTCACGACAGTTTTCATAGTTTTCGTACATTGAGGTACTGTAGTTACGAATCATCCAACCAATGTGCGAGTACCAAAAGCCGCGTTTTGCAGAGTACGGGTCTTTGTCATTGTTATCCACGTGCTTATGATGCACACGGTGATCAGAAGACCAGTGTAACGCGCTGTTCTGCAGGGCAAATGCGCCACCTAATGCAAATAAAAATCTTAGGTTCGAATGCGCTTCAAACGCTTTATGAGACCATAAGCGGTGATAACCCGTTGTGATTGAAAGGTTACAGAACGTAAAACAGATTGCTAGCCATATCCAGTGCTCCATACCATAGCCAAAAAAGTAGCCATAAACGGGAGCCGCAACAACAGCAAGCAGCATACTAAAAGAGAATACAAAAATATTGAGCCAGATTAATGGCGGCTTTTTTGTAGATTGTTTGTCGGCACTATTCATTAGCAAATTTCCATTGAGCTTACATCTGTGCGCTAGAATATCAGCGTACACGTGTAAGTCAATATTGAAAGTGTAAACGTGTATTAGTATGTTTTGCTTAAATATTGTATAAAGGTAGTGTGAAATGTAGTAGCAAGTCATAAATGGAAGTACTAAGGGCTAATAAATGGAAATTAAGGTAGCTGAATATAAAGATTATGAGCGGATTGCCCAATTACACGCGGATAGCTGGAAGCTATATTATCGTGGCATTCTTGCTGATGATTACTTAGAAAATGATGTTTTGGAGGACAGATCTGTTATTTGGCAGACTCGTTTGATTAACCCTCCTTTTAACCAACATGTTTTATTGCTTGAAGAGGGCGGTTTACTGGTTGGTTTCGTCTGCGCGTTTGGTAATCACAACTTTGAGCGTGGCACGTTCATCGATGCGTTACATGTAGATAATGCCTATCGCGGTCGTGGTGTTGGTAAGCGTTTATTGTCTGAATTATCGAAGTGGTTGCAGCAATACTATTCGGATTCAGGTCTGTACCTAGAGGTGATGTCTGAAAATCACCAAGCGATTGCTTTTTATCAAGCGATTGGTGGTAAAGAAGAGCTAGAGCAAGTTTGGAATGCACCATGTGGAAGTCAAGTGAATGAGAAGGTGATTTCTTGGAGCTCTCCCGTTGAACTTGAACAGAAAACAGCAAGCATTGTGTATTCTTAGTCACTTCAAGTTGAATAATGGTTCCTTGCTCAACAGCTGCCTCTTACTGAAGTTGCTTTAAAGCTGAAGAACAAACCAAAAAGCCCCGAGCATTAAATTGTTCGGGGCTTTTTTGATTAGAGTAGACGTTTTAATTATTTGGCGTTTAGTCGCACCAAGTGATTTTTTCTTAAAACGAAGAGAGATTAACGCTTGTTCTTCAAGTAACGCTTACGACGCTCTTCTTTTTTCTTAATCTGTTGTTCGGCTTTCAGCGCAGCCGCTTCTTCAACTTCGATCAGCTCTTGTGTGATCATTTCTGGTAGCTCTAACGTTACTTTACCTAAAGTACCATTACGCAGTTCATGAAGTAGGATTTCAGAACATTTGTGAATGTCTATATGACCACCTGCACGAAGTGCGCCACGCTTACGACCAATCGCTTCCATCAATTCGATGTCAGACTCTGGAAGCTCTTCAATTTGGTAGCGTTCTTGCAAAAGATTAGGGTATTGCTTTGCAAGGTACTCGACTGTGTAGAATGCCACTTCATCGTATTCCATTGCCGTATCTTTTACAGCGCCTGTTGCAGCCAAGCGGAAGCCACTGTGTGGGTTTTCTACTTTAGGCCATAGGATTCCAGGAGTATCTGAAAGGATCACGCCATTTTGTAGATTGATACGTTGTTGACGACGAGTTACCGCAGGTTGGTTACCAGTAACCGCGATCGTACGTCCCGCTAAACAGTTGATGATGGTCGATTTACCCACGTTCGGGATGCCCATGATCATTGTACGAATGTTCTTACCCATTTGTTCACGGTGCGGTGCCAGTTTACGTACTAGCTCCATAACGTGGTTAACTTCTTCTTTAGCGCTAGTAGTAATCGCAATCGCTTTAACGCCTTGCTCTTTCTCGAAGTGTTCAATCCAACGCTGAGTAAGTTCAGGATCCGCAAGGTCACGTTTGTTCAACACTTTTACACAAGGCTTATCGCCGCGCAGTGAAGAGATCATTGGGTTTTCACTACTGAACGGGATACGAGCGTCCAGTACTTCGATGATCACATCAACCTGTGGGATAACTTCTTCGATTTCTTTACGGGCTTTATGCATGTGACCCGGAAACCATTGAATAGACATAGAGATAAACCTTGATAAATATATTTGCTGCACATTGTAAGGGTTGGATGATACGTGTAAAGGTATATCTCTCCCGACCTTCAATGAGCTCAGTGAGTTTGCTTGAAGTATAGGCGACTTAGTGATGTTTATTTAACTTAGACTGATCTAATGAAGGTGAAATCCATTACTGTTGTGAAGCATAAAAAGCCGCAATATCTTTCAAGTCTTGATCATTGAGTTTACTCAGTTGTGTTTGCATCATCTCAGCGTAAGCGCCTTGTCTATCACCGTTTTGGTAAGCTTTCATTGTGTTATAGAGGTAAGTTGAATCTTGGCCAGAAAGTTTTGGGTAAGCAGTGTTACTTGTTTCACCCGTGGGGTTATGACAGAAAATGCAACTTGGTGACTTCATTTTACCCAGTTCAGGATCGCCAAAATTAGAGGCATGAAGGCTAGGGGAAAGAGTGAGTAATAGTAAAGTGAAGGAACGGTAAGTCATGCTTTTGCTCCGGTAAAAACATAACAATAAAGCTTACCCTAAGGGGAAGCTCAAGTCCGAATTGCTTTAGATGCTTTAGATGCTTTAGATGCTTTATGCTTTAGATATTTTAGAAGCTAATAGTGTTGACAGTTACAACTGACTTCGTTCTGTTAGGCGAGTAGAGGGCTTAAGAAGTGATGTTTTGTGAGTTCAAAAATTCTATTCGTACCTTAGAGGGCAGAATGTAATTAAGTCACTGGTGATATGATTTAAACTTCGTTGTTCAGTCTAACTGTGATTTTATGACGGAGGGGGATAATAGAAGATCACCTTTTCAAGGGCCTAAATTATAATACGATCTGTTGTAAAAATAACTGCAATCCAGTGTCTCTATATTTGTGACTCAAATATTAACTACATGCCTGGTTGTATAATAGTCTCTAAACTATTGATAAAATTTTCTTTTCTTATTGCTTCTTTTCGGTTGGTTACGTTTATTTTTTTATATATATTATATACATGCGTTTTTACTGTACTTTCTGAAATAAATAATTCACTTGATATCTCTAAATTTGTATCTCCTCTGATAACTCGTTTAAATATTTGAGCTTCTCTTTTTGTAAGGGTAGATAATATTACCTGTGACTTGAATGTTTGGGAGCGCGCATTGGATAAAATATGCGACATTAACTTCCTCGGTAACCATAGGTCGTCATCACAAACCGTTTTCAAGCAACGTGTAAGGTGTTCTACAGGAGCATCTTGATAGATTATGCCCTTTATATTAAACATGTTGAATAGTTGCATTACGGTAATACTCTGTCCGGTAATATCAGAGGGAACGTCATAGATTACCCATTTGTTGGACTCTACTTTTGATAAGGTGATGTAAACATCTTTGATGTCAGCTAAGAGTAAGTAACTAATGAGAATGACATCAAACGTCTTGCGATGATTCGAACGTTCAATACCTGAAATACATTCGCGACTAAAACAAAAGTCACTGTATTTCTCTATTTCTCGTTGAATAAACTGGTTATTTATACCGTTATCGCCAATTAGGAGCATGTGCTTTAAATTATTTTTACTGTTATGCATACTTTACTCCGAAACTGACAAATCGTGTTGTGATTATATGATACTGGGTTTTATATAATTGCGTTGCATATCTCAGGATTTATATAATTACATATTTAAGGCTGCTGTGAAAGGAGGGGTTCTATAGAAATTTGTAATGTATCGTCATATATTCCTCCCGGTTTGTTCTCTGTTTCCCCAATTACAAAACTCAAAGGAATAGGTTGACCGATCGTAGCCGAAATACGCTGAATTTTTGCATCAAGTTGACCGAGGTTTACTCTATCGTTATCTAGGGAAAGTTCGTATGGAATATCCCATTTTGTCTCATCAGATTCATGACGTAGCATCCCTTGATGGGATGATTCCAATACGATGGTATACGCTGTATTACTTTGCACCCATAGGTTCGGTGCAGAACGAATAATCTTGTTTGAATATAATGTTCCTAGATCAAGGTCATAATGCTGTTGAGTTAACCCATAAAAGTGAACTTTTGCAGCTGGTGGCACGGTAACAGATACTGGGAGTGAGCTAGGGCTAATCTCTATTTGTTGGTTGTCTGAGGTATAAGAGGGCGACACTTCTAAAAGCCCCCGGTAGGTTCCTGACGCTAGCCACTGTTTGCTTGGGAAACGCATTTGTATGGTTGTTGAAGGTTGACTGTCGGTTAATGATACATGCCACTGATTGGCGATTGGCACACCCACTTGTCCACTCCACTCGAAGTTGAGTTTGTCTTGGTTTACCCCTTTTAACGTCCGACTAGTATCATTAAGTTGTAGAACCAAACTCAATTTACAGTCTTCGCCAATTATATTCGCATCGATCCTATAAGTATTAATTGTTGCGTAAGTACCTGTGTTGAACACGTCGTATTGCGACTCGGATGAGACGGGTTGAATCGTCAATGCACTAGCTTCACATGCTAATACAGAGGATACAGAATTTATGGCGATGAGGAACCATCCTCCCCACCGAAGTTGTTTAATCCACATACACATCTCCTAGTCTGATCAAGTTGTCACTGCGCTCGCTGAGAGTAATGACGGCTGACTCTTGTCCTTTAGTGTCAAGAATCAGTTGATATTTCCCTGGCTTTAACCCAGATATCGCAAATATGCCACTCCGATTGGTAAAGAAGTCAATCGGTAACTGTTTAGCTTCACCAAGGTAATGTGCTACACCAGCGACAAGTGAAATTGGATTGTTACTTTGACGGTCGTATAGCTTACCAATCACGGTTAAGACCGCATCGGAACCAATTTGTAGTTGGAAGCCCCGCTTGTAATCAGGCTTAACCCAAAAAGCACCATCCCCCAAATCATATCCCGGTGGTAAGTTATCGACCTCATAACCGATGACTTGGCTATTATAAGCAACAAGATCAGGGACCATGGCACTGGCATCTCCGTTAAGGTAAACGCGTGCGTACTCTCCATCTTTTGTTGGGTCTAATGCCACGTCATTCTCTGCGAGGCTTTCGTGCTTGCTGACAATAGCGAATGCTTCTCGGACTGGTCTGCCGATCGTTATCGATGAACCTGCAAACGCAAGTGCACTGCTGATGGTCACGTCGGTACTGTGGTTTCTTGTGTCACCACTAATGTCGTCAAGTCGCGAGGCATGGGTGGCACTCAATTCGTAACGGTTTGCTGTATAGTTAATACCAGCGTCCATATCGGCGTCCGTTTCTTCATTCGTAATGACACTCGCAAAGCCTGATATCCCTCCGGTGTTACCTATATTATTCTGATAGCTGTAATCTAAGGCGGCTTCTCTTAGCTCTGTACTGTAACGACCGACGACACGAGTTTGTCGGCTAAGAGGCCAACTTATGGTGAGCGTAGTGCTGATGTCATCGTCTTTACTGGCGTGATCTTGATAGCTAACACGGGCACTCCAAGTCGCGTGAGTATCAAACAGTCCGTCCCATAAACTCGGGCTAATTAGCCAATAGTCGTTCTCTTTGTCTATTCCTAAACGGTAATTGACTGTCATGGCGGCACGTAATGATCGACTTAGATAAATCGAACCGAATGCAGAAGCATAATGAGTGGTTAAGTTGATGTCTTTATCGGAGGCGTCAAACCCAGCAACACCAGTAAAATTGTTGCTTAGATACTCATAACTAACACTCAGTTGTGGAGCCAGTGTATTCTTGCTGGAAAATTCCGCATCGAATGCAAATTTGTAAGCATCGCCGTTTCCTAATACAGGATGTTCGCTACGTGAAGCATTGAGTTCAGTGACTCCCCATCTAGAAGCGATGAGTGCGGTAGTACCATATTGGTATAAATCTTCACGGGTTTGAAAGTTGGTACCTAACGTTAACCAAGGGTTAATCCCCACATCAACATAACCATGGAAAATACGCTCATCGGTTAGGTATTCTAATTGTCCATTTTGGAGTTCAGAGGGTGCTCCATACATAATGCTATATTCAAACTCACCGCTATTGAGTAAGTCGTTACCCGTCGCAATAGAAAACTCGATACGCTCTTCATTCCCAGAACGATCGGTAATGACGAGTACAATATCGTTACTACCTTGCGCAAGAGGTATATCACTCAGGTTGTAGCTACCAGCGCCTAAGGTCAATCGTTGGACTGCAATCCCATCTATATAGACATCGACATTCGAGGCTCTTTGAAGTGTGAATGGTTGATTGGCTCGTGGTCGTGCATTTCTGGTTGGAATCAGTGTGAAATCTCGAGTTAAGCCAATACCAAGTATATCGGTACTGTCCTGAAAAGATTGGCCACTGTTGTACATATCGCCGAGCACAAGTCGTGTACCTTGCTGTGCAAAGTCAATATTAAGACGAGTTCCTTCTCTCACATATTGTGACTTTTTCGATGAACCATTTTCTAAATAGGATTCATATTCAAAATTGAAAAAACCAATGTTAAGTGCAGAGTCGAATTGACTGCGATAAAGATCTTGCCTTGACGATTTTTGATCGACATATTGGCTCTCATTGGCGGAAAGGGCGACGTTAACGTATCCGCTTAACAGACTTGGCTCAGCATAGTTATAAAAATCATCTGCGCCGTTCATCGAGAGTTGCTGGGTTAAGCTAAATTCTGGCGGAACCGTCACGATACATTCCAACGAAGAAAAGTCGAAATTAAGTCCCAGCCCTACGCTCATAAAGTGGTGCTGCGACAGCATCTCATCGTCTGTCGTGTCATGGAGCTTACCAATACCTTCTTGAGTGACGACAGACGAAAGGAGAGACAGCGTACTTTCCTTTGGCAAAAGAATTTCGTTGTTTGCGGTAATGATAATGTCCGCTTCACCAAGAATGGTGTCACTTATCCTTAGTAAAGAGGTAAGTTGAATGTCGCGTCCTGTCGGGTTCAATACCATATCCTGGCCCCAAGCTACAGGGCTTAAGGCGGCACAATAAAACAGTACTAATCCCAAGACATAGAAAACTTGCCACATCTTGTGAGAGGTTTCAGTTTTCATATCCATGATAAGTGCCTACTGGTAAGTAATTTAAAGAAGAAGGCAAAGTAATAGTCGAGCGTGGTGGAATAAACTGTTCACCTAAAGCCTCATGTACCTTTTGGTTCTGAGATTCGAGCCCCTTAAAATGAAGTAACGATGTATAGGTAAATCGCGACCCTGAATTAGTGAGTGTTAGTTTTCCTTGTTCATCTATATGTAAGTTCACGTCAGGCTCTAGCGAGGATGAGTGAATGTGCAACAACGCATTGTAGTGAACTTGCAAATTGATACCGGTTGTTAAACTGGTAGGGCTGTCCATTTTTTCGTTGTTTTGACCAATATTTACGGTACTGAAACGAACAAAGTAACTTTGGGAAGTTTCGAGTTGGCGGTTTCCCAACCATTGTATACGGAATACTTGACGTTCACCGGGTGCCAACATAGCGGCAGGTGGAAACACAAACATCACCTCACTCGATAGATCTGATGTTTGGAACGTACCATCAGGTAAGAATTTCAAACGACGAACGTTAGCTTCAAGTGGGAGATCCCGCGTTGAGTTGTTAGTCACAACCAGTTGCGATGTTGCCCTGTGATCGGTATTGAGTTCAATGACGGTTGGAAACAGTGTTATGCCAAGCGCTTGTGCACACAGAAAACAAGAAATGAACCCACCAAAAATATAACGTCTCATTGCTACTGATCCTGCTCGATTTCAATCGATAGCGTCTCTACATTGTAATTTTCAAGTGGCTGCATTTCGAAAAAACGAGTGGAATAGGGAAGAACTAACGTTCCTGGAATACGTTTGGCGATTTCTACGCCTTTTAAATAGGTTGATTTTTTGCCGTCAGAAATTTTCCATGTCGTATTGGTTAACCGACCATAACTATTACCGCTGTTCAGTACTTCAAGGACCCATTTGTTATTCTTGTTATTTGGTTCGATACTTTTAATTTCTAGTTGAGAGGCAGTGTTCTGAGGTCGCACGTTGATAAGCGTATTAAACTGAAGTAACAGACTCACTTGCCCTTGGTTGCTACTTGCTCTTTGAACTTTCACTTGCTTAACAGCAATACGAAAAGCTTTTGACTCTGTAATGGACGGATCGCCTAAATATCGGACCATAATAGATTGCGAACGTCCAGGCTCTATAATTGCAGTTACTGGAATCACTAATAGCTCGTCATCTGCAGGCGTCGTGGTCTCTTTTCCGTATTCATTCATAGTCATAAATACTGGAGACAGTTCGACTGTGAGTGGTTCGGTAGACGAATTCTCAACCCTCATTGTCATTTGAGCTCTTTTACCAAGTGGCGTCATCTCCATAGACATCGGCTCTACTTTGAACGCATGAGCTGACAAACAAGTGAGTGACAATAATAAGAGAACAGTCCATTTATGCATGATCCATTTATACATCGCGATGAGCTCCAAATTAAACTAGAGTCGTAATACAACTGAGGTTAAGTTTTAATACAACAAAGGCTTAGATGAAGTCGGAGGCCAAATAATAGCCCCCGACTTATTCAACCTCTAATTTGAGGTGATATTTACGGTTAACGTATCTGAATAACCACCTGCCCATGGGGAGGTTTCTGTTGTCACAATATCAATGGACGCGGCAACACCAGTCGCCAATACTCCTGAACCACCATAAGAGTTACTGATTGAAACGTCATTTAGGCCTGGGCCTCCTGGCGCATTAAGCGTGAAAGGAGCTAAGCCTGAAGGGTTAAATGTTGCTTCGTATGTAAGAGCGTAGTCTTCGCTATCATCGGACTCTAGACCACCCTCAGCACTCGTCAGTGTTACAGTTGCACCATCGACGTCATTACACTTCATGTTAAGGCCACTAACAGAAAGGTTTTGAATTTGAGATACATTACCAAAGTCCATCAGTTGTGTTGAAAGACCAGTAACTTCACATACAGGTGAAACAAAACCAACTAGCTGGACATCACCAGGAGCGGCTTGAACTTGAGCACCAAAAATAGCTGTGACTGTTGCTGCGTAGAGTGTTAGCTTTTTCATTAGAAATTCCTTTATCTTAAATGATTGGCTCGAATACTGCTGAGCGTATGTTGTTCTGCAGATACATTGCAGAGCTTTTACTTGGTCACGCTATGAATCGAAGGGTAAACTTCGATCTCAATAACGTCTTGATAATAACCCGCGAAACGCAAGCTATTTTCGAGTGCTACCCTAAGGCTCCCCTGTTGAGAGAAAGGAATAACACCAGAACTGTTTATCATTACTGGTGAAGTAAGTTGGCTGCTGTGCCTACTTTCATAAAGACGAAGCTCGTCTATTTGTAATGACAGATTATAAGTTTCAATAATATCAACCCCTTGGTGTTGATATTTTAAGCCTCCATATTTTGAATTAATCGTTATACCCAACGGACGGTTACAATACATATTAAAAGGCAATAGTTGCACATCACGGTGTTCCGTAAACTTCATGACATTGCCAGAAAAGAAATTTATTTCGCATCGATCTTTGATCTGGCCATTAATTCCTAACGTTAAGGTGTTAGCACTGGTGTAGAATGAAAGTGACAGACTAAAAATTAACGTTGAGACGATGAATTTGTGAATAAATACGAATGCTCTAATCATCATTTCACCTCTCATTGATTGAATGTAACCTGTTGCTTAACTTTCAAAACTATAAGTGCTTTAAAAAATGGTGAAGTAGTAAAAAAAGTTTATTATTTAGACGAAGTATGAGTTTTAGTATGAGTTTAAGGTAAGGTATAAATAGTACATTTTTAGATAATAATTTTGTTTTCAATTAGATAGGCAGTTTTTGACCCACAGTTAAATTTACGAGTGGATTTTTATTAATTGATAAAATTAGAACTATGGTCTACGGCGTTATTTTTGGTGAATTTTTCGATGGATTATTCTTCCAGGAATATTTTATTTTTAGTTTTATTCACTGGTTTATAATTTGAATGTGACGATTTTAAATTGTAATAGTGAAAAGTGGCTATCTATATTAGTTGGTAATTTCTATTTAAATTAGCCTCTTACGATGTTTTTTTAGAATTGGTGTGTTTTATTCTTAAATACCGTACGCATGGCAAATAAAAATTAAATTATTACGATTAAATTATTTGATTTTATCGTGCATGAAAAATTTAATCTCACAAATGAAAATCGAAATTTAACGATAATTTAATACTTAAACGCAGGTTTAATACATAGAAGGTATTCACATAGGCCAAAACAAGATTGCGTTCTGTTGCAGTTAATTTAGTTGAGTCTATTAGGCAGATTAGTCGGTATAGGTATAGGTGAGGTGGAAGAGGTGAATGATTTTTTTTAAAAGACTAAAGCTTCGTAAGGGAAGCTCTAGTCTTAATTGCTTTAATGTGAATCTTGTTCAGCGTTAAAGCGCACTTTCCAACTTAGTTAGGAAAGTCGCGATGTCTTTTGAACTGATATCTCTATGAGTAACAAAACGTACAGGGTTACCTGGTGACATTGTAATGCCTTGCTCTCCTAACTCCCGTGCGATACGGTTAATATCAATCGACTGATCTAACTTCGCAAACACAATATTAGTCTGAATGAAATCAGGGTTAACTGAGAAACCTTCTAACTTGCTTAGACCAATCGCTAGTTTTTTTGCGTTTTCATGGTCTACTTTAAGTTGAGCCACGTTCTCCGTGAGCGCCATTTTACCTGCTGCAGCAAGAATACCAGCCTGACGCATACCACCACCGACCATTTTACGTAATCGACGAGCTTTAGCGATGTACGCTTTGCTACCAAGAAGTAGAGAGCCAATCGGAGCACCCAAACCTTTTGATAAACAAATTGTCATCGAATCGAAGTGTTGTGCGATCTCTTTAATGTGAACATCTAGTGCAGCCGCCGCGTTATAGACACGCGCGCCATCTAAGTGCATTTGCAGGCCGTGTTGGTTTACGAACTCACGCGCTTCCGCTAGGTAAGAGACTGGCAGCACTTTACCATTGATTGTGTTTTCTAAACTAAGAAGCTTAGTACGAGCAAAGTGGCTGTCGTCTGGCTTAATCGCAGCAGCAAGCTTTTTAAAATCTAACGTGCCGTCAGGGTTGTTCTCGATTGGCTGAGGTTGAATCGAGCCTAATACTGCAGCGCCGCCAGCTTCGTATTTGTAGTTGTGCGCTTGTTGGCCACAAAGGTATTCGTCACCACGCTCACAGTGCGCCATTAAACCCAGTAGGTTGGCCTGTGTGCCGGAAGAAGTGAACATAGCCGCTTCAAAACCGGTTTCATTTGCAGCCCATTGTTCCAGTTCGTTGACGGTTGGGTCATCGCCATATACATCATCGCCTACTTCTGCATTTGCCATTACATCACGCATAGCTTGCGAAGGTTTAGTTACGGTGTCAGAACGAAAGTCCATGTTTATCTCCTAGAGTACTATTAGGTAGTCATATAATTGGCTATAGATGGCCACATAGTTGGGCTTTGCTTAAACAAGCGATGGTTTTGGTATCGGTAATTTGATCGTTGCGAATTTTATGTTGCAGTTCTTCCAAGCTAAGTTCGATAACCTCTATTACTTCATCTTCATCACATTCAAAGCGGGTAGTAAGGCTTAAGTCTTTTGCGATGAACAAGTGTTGGATCTCATCACAGAAGCCAGCTAAAGGGGTAACTTGTCCCAAGCTCTGGAAATAAGTTGCACTGTAACCCGTTTCTTCTTCGAGTTCGCGTTGTGCACATTGAAGAGGTGTCTCATCAATTTCCATCGTGCCAGCAGGGAGTTCCAAAAGCCATTTTTTAAGAGAAGGACGAAACTGGTTAATGAGGATGATTTTTCCAGACGAAGTGATAGGAAGAATAACGGCCGCGCCGGGGTGGTTTATTGTTGTATGTTTTACCACGACGTTCGTAGGGAGCGTCACGTTCTCTTCTATAAGAGAAATACTTTTCCATTGATGGATAACTTTACTCATGCAATCTGGCCACTTTCCTTGCCAATTTTTCTTATAACTGAAGACGTGTACCACCATAACGTCTATGGTGTCGAAAATAAAAGAAAAATTAGGGTTAACAATAGATTTAGTTTCACACCATTCGTGATGCTACTCTCATAATTGGAATCTATGATTGCGCGAAAATTGCAGCTTAACCATCTGATATAAAGGCAACTCAATAATAAAAGATACTTGTAACAAAGTGCTAACAAATGTATAAAAACGTATCTACACTCTCAACTGTTCAAAGATTTTCGGAGTAACGCATGAACCCTTCTATTTCCTCACATGCTGACAAGGCGCTACTCTCTGAAAGAATCAATAAATTAGCGCATGCTCTCTCTGATGGCGTTTATGAAAGAGAAGACACCATTAAGCTTTGTTTACTGGCGGCTCTGGCTGGCGAAAGTGTGTTCCTATTGGGCCCTCCGGGTATCGCAAAAAGCCTTATCGCTAAACGCCTCATCCAGGCTTTTGACAACAGTAGCTACTTCGAATATTTGATGACACGTTTCTCTACTCCTGAGGAAGTGTTCGGCCCACTAAGCATTCAAGAATTAAAAGACAACGGTCGTTACGTAAGGCTGACCGAAGGCTACCTACCAACCGCGCAAGTTGTATTCCTTGATGAGATCTGGAAAGCAGGCCCTGCCATTCTCAATACGTTACTGACTGTGGTTAACGAAAAGACATTTAAAAACGGCGCAGACATTGAGCGTGTGCCGATGCGCTTGTTGGTTTCAGCGTCTAATGAACTTCCAGACGAAGACAGCGGCCTAGAAGCACTTTATGACCGAATGTTAGTTCGTGTGTTCGTCAACCGTATTCAAAACAAACAAAACTTCAAATCGATGCTAACGACAGGGACTTCTCAAGAAGCCGTCATTCCAAAAGGGTTAGCGATTACAGACATTGAATATCATCAATGGCAGAAAGAACTCGATAATCTGGAGTTGACGGATAATTCGTTTAACAAGTTATTTGAGCTAAAAACCATGCTTGAAGACACGGTTAAGAAGCAAGGCTCAGCATCCGAGTCGGATTTGTATGTTTCGGACAGACGCTGGAAGAAAGCGGTCAAACTATTGAAAGCGAGCGCATTCTTCAGTGGTCGTGATAGCGTTAACCCGCTGGATATTATGCTTTTACAGGATTGCTTGTGGCATAGCCCTGAATCTCGCGATGTGGTTCGTAGCGTTGTAAAAGATTTTGCGTTGAACCGAGCGTTTGATCAGCAAGAGTCTAAATCTCAAATCGAAATGTCTCGTGAAGAGCTAGAAGAGATTCAAGATGATGTTGAATCGACTCTCTCGGTGTCGCTCTCTGTGGAGTCAACCAGTGGCTTACGACGTAAAGACGTTTACCAACATGATATCAAGAACGCGAAAATGTACAGCGTCGGTAGCGCATACAATCTTATTAAATTGGTTATGCTGCAAAGCAATATGTCGGTGTCTGAATCTGAGAAAGGCGATAGTCGTTGGGTGTATGTAGCCAAAGATGATTTTGACCGCGTTTTAAAAGAAGGTCATGGCGACATTTATGGTTACGTAAACGAAAACAAAAATCTATGCCGCTTAAAGCTCGACTTGGATGCATCGAATCAATTAGTGATCAAAGATATTGCTAATCGTTCTGTATTGGTGAGTGTGGTGACTACTGACGGTTTAGATCAAGAACTGTATAACAAGTGGTTGAACGGCGCTGAGAAAGCCCTAGAACAGTTAACTGCAGCTGAATTCAAGTTAAAAAGAGTACGCACTGAATTCCATGACGCATTACCGCATAACTATATTGACCCTGATTTACCGAAAGCGATGGAATCAAGCTTACAGGCGGTAACACAAGAGCTTGAAACGACAAAAGTGAAGAGTAGCAAGATCGCGCAACGCATTAAGTTCATGAGTCAGTACTTTGAGTAAGAGGGGGAGCATATGTTAGGAGCTGACGGCTTAAACCTCGCTTTGATGGTGGCTGACTCAGGTATCATTGATACCGCGATGAATGATCTTATCGCTCGTTCTCAAGTGATGATGGCTGCTGAGAATAAAGGTGTGAAAACATCAGTCAAAAACCACTTAGTTAAATGGCGCGGTAAAGTAAAAAAACGCGTCACTAAAGTGTGTGAAACCGACCGTTTCCAAGAGGAAATCGCACTTTACCAAGAAGTGATTTACTGGGATGAATCTCAGTTTTTTGACGAGATTGATCGCGTTATTAAGAAGCTGGAGTGGCACTCAGCATTTTATCTACAAGCAAGACGTTTGATGGAAAACAATAAAGGTGTTTATAACGCGATGTTTCCACATTACTTTTGTGATCAATGGTACCAATCGCTGTCAGATGCCATCAAACAAGCTCAAGTCACCGAACTCGAAACAAGCAAAGAAAAAGTCTTAGCTGATCTTTATCAGCGCATGGAAACCATGAAAAACATGGACAAAGTGACAGAGTCGGGCGATGAAGGCAGTGTAGGGCGTTTGTGGGACATGGCATCGGCCAAATTAAGCAAAACAGACCTAACCATCATGAAGCGCCACGCTGAGTTTCTGAATAAGCACAAGGGTTTGCAAGAGATCGCAGAAAAACTAGGACGTATGGCTGGTGAGGAAGATGATCCTTCGCTACACAAAGCTCCTGTAGAAGAACTGCAGATGGTTGAAGAGAAAAGCGATGAAGCGGTCGATGATATTGTTGGGATTCACGAAAGTGATGATCTCAACAAGATGCTGCCAAACGAAACCATGTTCCTCGCTTACCCTGAACTTGAGGTTATCTTTTATAAGCACTTGGCCGACAAGCGTTTATTGAGCTATCGTTCGCAAGGTAAATCACGGACATTACGTAAAGTAAAAGCGCAAAAGCCTGATAGCAAAAACGTCGATATTGAAAAAGGCCCGTTTATCGTCTGTGTCGACGCTTCTGGTTCTATGAGCGGTTTCCCAGAGCAGTCAGCCAAAGCTATGGCTTATGCTTTGATGCAAATCGCGCTTGCGGAAGAGAGAGACTGTTACGTGATTCTGTTCTCTTCTGAGCAGATTACCTATGAGTTAACAAGGCAAGATGGCCTGCGTGAAGCGAGTGACTTTTTAAGCTACTCATTCCATGGCGGTACAGATTTAGAACCTGTTCTGATGAAGTCGATTGATTTGATGACGGGTGACAAATACAAGAACGCAGATTTGATCGTGCTTTCTGACTTTATTGCTCCTAAGCAGTCTGATGAAATGATTGCTCAGGTTGAAAAATTGAAAGAGCACAAAAACCGTTTTCATGCGGTTAGTCTTTCGAAATATGGCAACCCACAACTTATGACGATGTTTGACCATTGTTGGGCTTACCATCCAAGCCTAGTCGGTCGTTTTATGAAGAAGTGGTAACGTCGAATTCCTTAATTTGCTCCATTTTGCTGCGTGTTTATTGATTGAAGAGATCGAACATGCAGCAATTTGATTTAAATGTCAGCAAACGGAATTGAAATTCATTTTTTTGTTTGACTATCTCCCCGCGATCCGTAAAGTAGGCACCCGAACACAGCGGTGTGGCTTGCTTTAGCCCCTAAAGTGTTGAATTGAAAAGGCGCCTTGGCAGAGTGGCTATGCAGCGGATTGCAAATCCGTGGACCTCGGTT